>CALWLF010000058.1 GCA_944381455.1 uncultured Clostridia bacterium
TGCTTCGCACAAACTGTACGCACTCGAACAGGATACCATCATATCCCTGGCCTCTGACGGGGGCCATCCGTCGCAGAATACTAAGCCTTGCAGCTGTTCCTTGCGCCCTCCGCGGTCCATTTAACAATATGCCTTCTGCCCGGCTCTCAGCTGCCCGAACTCTCTGTAAGCGCACCCTTTGTTTTTATCTCCGCTTCCTCGGTTTGTCTATGAACTTATGGCTACTATATCACCGGTTTTTCCCTTTGTCAATAAAAATACGCAAATTTTCGCCAGTATTTTTCACTTTTTTTAACAGATGATGGTCCGCATAGACACTCTGGGCCTTTTCTTTGAGGGAAGAAACAAAGGATTTTTTTTGCTGCTCCATCAGCGAAGAAAGCACCTTTCCCACCACTTCCTTCGTCTTTTCATCGCATTGGCGGTACGCCTGCATTCCCTCCAGTAGATGGGAGATGGGATGGTCTGCCACCTCCACCAAATTGGTGGCCCCCTTCGCTTCCAAAAGAGAAAACAGCACATCCACAAACTGCCGTTTTTCTTCCGCCGTCAATCCATCCAGCCATGCTGTCAGCGCCTCTTCCATCCGCTGGCTGCCCTTGGAAACTTCCGGCACCAGCACAATCTCTGTCTGCTCCACTTCCCAGCTAAAGACATTGTGCTGCAATGGCCCAGCCCCTTTGCTTTTGGCCACCTGATACGGCGTGCCGCGGTAAAATAACAGCCCCACCAGCGATTCTTCCGGCAGCACCGTCCAAATCCTAGGTGCAATCATGCGGTATCCTTCCTGCAAGAAAAAGGACGGCGCAAACCCCGGCCCATCGTGATTATAAACGGCCAAAATCCGTTTTTTCACTGCATCAGAGCATCGCGATGCAGCATAGACGGCTAAATTGCCGCCTTTGGAATGGCCGCCCACCCAAAATCCATGGCTGCAGCGGCCTGCCATGTCTTCCAAATAGGCCACCGCCTGCTCCTGGGCCGGAATCTGGTCCAAAAAAGCCATGTTAAAGTCTTCCTTCCATCCCACCAGTGAGTCATCGGTGCCTCGAAAGGACAAAAACGTCTTTTCCTCCTGCACCCAAAAACAAACGGCCGAAAACTGGGTTTCCTGCTCCCTGCTGTGATAAATGCGATACCCCCAAAGCCGCACCTGGGCAAAACGCCTGCTGTGGGCCGCCAGCCAAAACAAAGCAGGAATCTGGCTTGCCACCAGCACCGTTTTTGTCCGCCGCTTTTTTACCGAAGCAAAATAAATCTCTGCCGCCGCCTCCAGACTGCGCCCTTCTTGGGGCAGGCCGTCTGACAGGATGCCGCCAAAATCCAGATAGGAGAGTTGATTGAAAATCAAGCAATCGATGTCGTTGAGGGGCGATTGGTCAAAGCTTAAATCGCCCCGCCAGCGCACATAGTCTAAAATGGAGCCCATCTCTGCCTCCTATTCCTCTTCTTCCAACAATGCCTTTGCCTCGTCTGTTTCCAGCTTTTCCACTGCCGCTAACTTCCGCTGGATTTGTCTTGTCCGCACCCCAATGAGGGCGTCCAGCTCGCCATTGGCCTGGTCCAGCCGTTTTTTCGTGTTTTCCAGCACCTTGGCAAAGGTGTCAAACTCGGTTTTCACTGCCCCCAGTACCTGCCAAACCTCGCCGCTGCGTTTTTGGATGGCAAAGGCCCGAAAGCCCATCTGTAAACTATTCAATAACGCCGCCATGGTGCTTGGCCCGGCCAAATTGACATGGTATTCCTTTTGCAGCTCCTCCACCAAGCCCCGGTTGACCGCCTCGGCATACAGCCCTTCAAAGGGCAAAAACAAAATGGCAAATTCCGTGGTGTGGGGCGGATCGATATATTTCTCCCGGATGTCCTTGGCTTCGGCCTTGATGGTAGCTTTCAGCTGTTTTGCTGCCTGGGCCACCTGGGCGCTGTCCCCTGTGTCATAGGCCGCCAAAAGCGCCTGATAGGTGTCGCCGGGAAATTTGGAGTCAATGGGCAAATAGATGCTTTCCCCCTGCTGGGTGGGGATTTTTACGGCAAACTCCACCACCTGGCGGCTGCCTTTTTTCGTCACCACATTTTGCTCATACTGTTCCGGCGCCAAAATTTCCGCCAAAATGGCCCCCAGCTGGATTTCACCCAAAATCCCGCGGGTTTTCACATTGGAAAGCACTTTTTTCAAATCGCCCACACCGTTGGCCAATGTCTGCATTTCGCCCAAGCCTTTATACACCTGCTCCAGCCGCTCGCTCACCAGCCGGAAGGACTGATTCATCCGTTCTTCCAGTGTTTTTTGCAGTTTTTCATCCACCGTCTGCCGCATCTCTTCCAGCTTTTTGTCGTTGGCTCCCTGCAATTCTTTCAACTGCATTTCCACCGTGCCCCGGATGGATTCCAGGGATTTTCTGCTTTCCTCCGAAAAGGTGGAAAGCTGCTGGCTTTGGGAACGAAACTGGTCGCCAAAGGTCTGCTGCAGCGCCTCCTGGGCCCGATGGTTTGCCAGCTGGTTTTCTTCCAGCTTTTCTTTCATGGTCCGCTGGATCTGTTCCAGCTTTTCCTGCTGCATCTGCTGGGCTTGTTTTTGGTTTTCCTGTAACAACGTACCCAAAGTGCCCAAAGAGGCGTGGACGCTTTGCTGGATGGTTTGCTCCCATGCCCCTTTTTCCAGGGCTTTATTCTGCTTTCCGCTTTTTACTACTATCACCAGCAGCAAAAAAAGAATCACTGTCAAAAGTCCTATGATTACGATTTCCATTTTCCCTTCTCCTTATCCGCCGCAGCGGCTGCAAGCCCGGTATCCCTCGGCCTGCGCCTCCTGGGGCGAATCAAAATACACCCTGTTTTCTTCCTTCGGCAAAGAAGAACAGGTGTCGTTATGATATACCTTGGAATTTTTGTTGCCGATGATGGCGCCCTCTGCCGCGCTTGGCTGTGCCGCCTGTGTCTTGGTGTCATCGGGCAATGGAGCCACCTCTGTTTTGTTGTCATCGGGCAATGGTTCTTCTGCTGCCGCAGGCGCTTGGATTACGGTTTCTTCTGCTGCGCCTTCCTCTGCCAAAGCACCCTCTTGAACTGCCCCTTCTTCCTGCTTTGGTGCTTTTTCCGTTTCTCCTTCTCCTCTCAAAAGTCCATCTTCCAACGCAATGGTCGTTCCATCGCTTTTGATCACTATGGTCCCTTCCTCATCGGTGCGCAGCACCTGAGCCCCTGCATCTGAAAGCCGCGTCAGCGCTCCATCGTTTGGCAGTCCATAGTCGTTGTCTGCCCCCACGCTGACAACAGCCACCTGGGGAGAAACAGCCCGCAAAAACGCCTCTGTATTGGAAGTATCCGAGCCATGGTGGGGCACCTTCAGCACATCGGCCTTCAAAGGAAAGCCGCTTTCCACCAAATCTTCCTCGGCTTCTTTTTCTATATCTCCCGTAAACAAAAACACCGTCTCACCATAAGACAGCCGCAGCACCAAAGAAGCATTGTTCAAATCATCATAAGTGTCTAGGGGCGTTAAAAACTGGGCCGCCATGCCGCCCAAAGAAATTTCCTGGGGACTATCAATGCGCATTTCTTCCGCCCCCGTCTCTTCCATGGCATAGAGCAAATTGGTATACACGTTGGTGTCAGCATCCACGGCCGGCAAAAACACCACATCCGTCTCCACTGCCCGCAAAATGTCAGCCATAGCCCCAATATGGTCCTCATGGGGATGTGTGGCCACCACAGCATCCAAATGGTCCACGCCGGCTTCTTCCAAATATTCTAAAATAAACTCGGCATCAGCCCGGTTTCCTGCATCAATCAGCACATCTTCTCCGGCCGGAAATTGCAGCAAGGCGCAGTCTGCCTGCCCCACGTCGAGAAAATGGACGGTGAGAAACCCGCTGGCTTCATTTCCCGTCTGAGGCAAAGAA
The DNA here is from genome assembly GCA_944381455.1 of uncultured Clostridia bacterium. Lineage (GTDB taxonomy): Bacteria > Bacillota > Clostridia > Lachnospirales > Anaerotignaceae > Neoanaerotignum. Next base: position 3,903 of record CALWLF010000058.1, read on the forward strand.
GAAGCACACCCTGTCCCAAAAATCAACAGGGCCAAAAGCACGAAGAACATGCTCCGGATTCTTTTTCTCATGCTCTTCCCTCCAATGGCCCGGCCACAATAGTTTGCACCGTCTGGTGGAGGCTCCCCAGTTCTTCTTTTGGCACAGATGCCACATCCACCGGCGGATGAAACACCAATTTCACCGGCTTCTTGGCAATGCGATAGCCATTGTTTTCCAGCACATCAGCCGTGCCCATCATGGTAAAAGGCACAATGGGCACCTTCGATTTGGTGGCCAATTTAAAAGTACCGGCTTTAAATTCCAGCATTTTCCCCGTTTTGCTTCTGGTTCCTTCCGGAAAGACAATCATGTTATATCCTTCTTTTAACTGTTTGATGCCCTGCAAAATAATCTGCATCTGCTGTTTCATATCACTGCGGTCCATAAACAGACAATGGATATAGTCCATCCAGGTGGCCACCAGCGGAATTTTTTTCAGCTCCACCTTGGCAATGAACCCCACCGGCACAGGGATCGCATCCAAAAGCACCAAAAAATCAAAATTGCTTAAATGGTTTCCCACAAAAAGCACCGTCTGGTCTTTGGGAATGTGTTCCAATCCCTCCAGTTCCACTGTCACTCCACTGGCTGCCATGGCATCCCGGCTCCATTTTTTCACCACCTGAAACGTCATTTCGTCTGCCGCCGCCTGTCCCTTTTCTTCTGCCACACGGGGCACTTTTTTCATGTTCGGAATCAAACCAAGCAAGCTAAAAACCAGCTGACTATAAAAACGAATACTGCGTAACATACAAAACCTCCTTTTTTAGAAAACATACGTTTGTTTTCTCCTTATGTAACAGTATACGAAAGAAGAATGGCTTTGTCAAAAGAAAGTCTCCTGTTCAAAAAGAAAACCCCTTGGCCTATGCCAAGGGGTTCTGTTGCTGGGATTTATTTGCTCTGTTCAAATAACCATGCTCTCATGTCTTCATTGGCATAAGCAGCCGTCCAGGAGAAATGGGCCGATGGAGCAAATACGGCGTCTGCCGGATAGATGGTGTCTTTATGGGTTACGCCAGCCTGATCCAATGCCTTCAGCGTTGGATACAGGAATTCTTCTGCCTTCACCTGCGGATCATCTGCTGCATGGAAAATCCACATTGGGATATGTTTCAAAACAGAAACTTTCTGTGGATCTGCGCCGCCGCAAACAGGCACCAGCGCTGCAAAGGTGTCCGGATGAGCAATGGCGATGGCATAGGTGGCAAAGCCGCCGGCAGAAAGACCAGTCATATACACTCTGTCTTTGTCCACAGAATATTCTTCCATCACTTTTTGCAGCAAATTGTATGCTGCAACACTGTATTTGCTCATTTCAAAAGCATTTTCTGCCGTGCCATTGCGGTATTCCATCAAAGAGGTCCAGTTTTCACTCTCCTCTTTGGTTGCGCACTGGGGCGCCAGCACGATGCATTGTCTTACGCCTGCTTCGGAATCCTTGGCCCAAACGGTGGCCATTTCATAACGTTTGATGACCATATCTACGCTCTGGCTTCTCTGCCCGGAGCCATGAAGGGCAAACACGATGGGATATTCTTTCGATACATCGTAGTTGCTTGGCAGATACAGTTCATAAGGCATGGTCACGCCTGTTTCTTCATCCACATATTCTTTTGCCTGGAAAAGAGCATAGACGCTGGCTGCGTTCACTCTCTTTACTGTCACCGTATAAGTGGTGCTCTGATCGCCCTTGGTGGCCACAATCACAATATCCTGGCTGTAGTCAACGCCATAATGTTCGTAGTCGTCCGGCAATTTTACCACCGTCGATGCGCCGTTTTCCACTGCCGTTCCATCCACTGTGATGGATACGCCTTCTGCGGCTGCTGCTGTTACTTTCACACTGTAAATATCGCTTTGTACTTCCATAGAATATTTGGTGACTGCTGGATCAAAGGAAGGGGCAATGCCGTTTCCTTTCAACGTAATGTCATCCACTTGTAACTGCGTCAAAGCCACTTTTTCTTCTGCCGGCACTTCCACTGGTTTTTGTTCTGCTGGTTTTTGTTCTGCCGGTTTTTGTTCTGTTGCTTGTTGTGTCGTCTCCACATCCGGCACCCAAAGCACCTGATTGGGATAGATTAAATTTGGATTTTTCAGATCGTTCTTTTCGGCCAGCACCCGCCAAGTGGTGTTATATTTGGGGGCAATTTTGCTCAAATAATCGCCTTTTTGCACCACGTACTGTCCAGCCAAAGCAGAGCTTGCCGTTCCCAATACCATCAAAGATGCCAATGCCAATGCTGTCCATTGTTTCATGCCTCTCTTCTTCATAGAACCTCTCCTTCTTTTTTTGTCCTTTTCCCACACAACGAACTGTTGATATGATCTAACAGTTATCTGCATCGTAACAAAAAGGTATAGACTTGTCAAATCATTTGTTCTGATATACGGACTGAATTTTTATTCATTCCCTTTTCTTTTTTTCTTTTCCGGAATAACTCACAGTGTTTCTTACCATGTCCCAGCGTTTCTTGGATAAAATGCGGCCTTGACAAACCATCAACTATCCGTCCTGTCAATCCCTGCGCTTTTTTTCCCGCTGCAATGGCCTTATGCCTGTCAAAAGTCCTGTTTTGGCCAAGAAAGTTCTCACTTTCTCGTACAAAGTTAGCCTTTCCCCTTGTGCAAAATGGAAAAATAATATAAAATATTTCCTAATGGCAGAGATTTGCCCAAGGAAAAGCGAAAGGAGCAACCATCATTATGGCAAACGACAAAAAACTCGTCGCAGAAATTACTGATATGGAAAAAGATTTTCCTCAGTGGTATACCGACGTCGTAAAAAAAGCGGAGCTGGCCGACTATTCCAGCTTAAAAGGATGTATGATCATCAAACCCTATGGCTATGCCATCTGGGAATTGCTGCAGCGCCAGCTGGATGACCGGTTCAAAGAAACGGGCCATGAAAATGTCTATATGCCTTTGTTTATCCCAGAAAGCCTGCTGCAAAAAGAAAAAGACCATGTGGAAGGCTTTGCACCGGAGGTGGCATGGGTCACCCATGGCGGCGAAAACGAGCTGCCAGAACGCATCTGCGTGCGCCCCACATCCGAAACCCTCTTTTGCGACCACTATTCCCATGTGATCCAGTCTTACCGTGACCTGCCAAAGCTCTATAACCAATGGTGTTCTGTGGTGCGCTGGGAAAAAACCACCCGCCCATTTTTGCGTACCACCGAATTTTTATGGCAGGAAGGCCACACGGCCCATGCCACAGCCGAAGAAAGCCAGGCAGAAACCATTAAAATGTTAAACGTCTATGCCGACTTCTGCAAAGATGTGCTGGCTATTCCCGTCATCAAAGGCGAAAAAACAGAAAAAGAACGGTTTGCCGGCGCCAAAAACACCTATACCATCGAAAGCTTGATGCACGATGGCAAAGCATTGCAGTCCGGCACCAGCCATAACTTTGGCGATGGATTTGCCCGTGCCTTCGACATCCAGTACACCGATAAAAACAACGAACTGCAATATGTCCATCAAACCTCCTGGGGTGTATCCACCCGTCTGATGGGCGCCATCATCATGGTCCATGGCGATAACAGCGGTTTAAAACTGCCTCCTGCCATTGCCCCTATCCAGGTGGTGATTGTCCCCATTGCCATGCATAAAGAAGGCGTCATGGAAAAGGCAGAAGCATTGACTGCCCGGCTGAAATCCGTGGCCCGGGTAAAAGCCGATTTAAGCGACAAAACCCCCGGCTGGAAATTCAGCGAGTATGAAATGAAGGGCGTTCCCATCCGCCTGGAAGTGGGGCCAAAGGATATCGAAAAGAACCAAGTGGTTTTGGTACGCCGCGATACTGGCGAAAAACAAGTGGTTTCCATGGACGGTTTGGAAGAAACCATCACAGCTCTTCTCCAAGAAATCCAGACAAACCTTTATGAAAAAGCCCTCAAAAATCTGCAGGATAACACCTTTTCTGCCACCAACATGGAAGAATTTGAAGATGTCTTAGACAATACTCCAGGTTTTGTCAAAGCTATGTGGTGCGGCGACCGGGCCTGCGAAGATGAAATCAAAGAACTGACCGGCGCCACCAGCCGCTGTATCCCCTTTGAACAAGAAGAAATCAGCGACACCTGCGTCTGCTGCGGCGAAAAAGCCAAATATATGCTCTATTGGGGCCGGGCTTATTAAACATGTAAACAACAAAAAAGCACAAAATCCGATTGGGTTTTGTGCTTTTTTATCCGCTTATTCATAAACCTCAATGGATAACCCCACCTGCATCTCTTCCCCTCCAACGGGGCTAAGCACAAAGGACGTCACGCCTTTTGGCAGGGTGATGGTGTTTTCATATCTTCCCCTCCATTGCTGGTTGGTTTCTTTTTGGCTTGCCGGATCATATTCCAACACCGTCAGAACGGCCCCGTCCGGCATCCTTGCCTCAAGAAAAAGCGCTGACAGCGGCACCTTTGGCGCCTGCTCCTGGGCATAGAGCTCTGCTTGCATCGTCACTTCTGCTGCGGCTTCCATTTCCACCGTCAACACCGTCCGCTCCTCGGAACAAAAAGTCAGCAGTTCTTCCATTTCGGCCAAAAGCTGGGCCTGGTCTTCTTGGGGCAGCGGCCCAATCTGCTCCTTCCCCTCTGTCTCCTGCGGTAACGACGAAAAAGAAGAACTCTGCTGTGATTTTTCCGCTTTTTCTGTCAAAGGCTTCGATCCCTTTGTTTCATGAAGCGCCGGCAGTTTTCCGCCCAAATAGGCCATACTGTCTTCGGAAAATCCAGTCAAAGTCAAGTCAAAATCAAAGATGGCATTCTCTCCCACAAAACGCACGCTGCCGATGCCGGCTTCCGCCGTAAAATCCACTTCCACCGTATCGCTTTTGCCGTTGCGGCTGTCATGGAGCACTGTTTCCACCCCGCCTGGTGATAAATAAGCCAGCTGCAAGTCTCCCTGCTGCTGCACCATGGAGCCGCTCAGATGAAACCGGCCGCCTGTGGTGGGCTGAAAATAGAAAATCACGCCGTCTTCCTTTCCCTGATAAATGGTGCCTTTCACCTGATAAAAATCCGATTCTTCCACGGCATAATATTGGCGAAACTGGGTTTCTTCCACCGTTTCTTGCGCGCTGCTGCAACCGGAAAATACCAGCAGCAGACAGCACAGCATCCCAAGCCATCTTCTCATGTCCCGTTTCCCTTCTTTCCTTTTGCTATGCCTGTTTCTGCCGAAGCTTCTTGCCGCTGAAAATTCATCACTTCCAACGCGCCGCTGTGATCTGCTTTGAGTAAAACCGTACCCACACCCGTTTCCCCCGTCTGGGGTAACGTCAAGGGCACACCGTCCACCCGTCCTTCTTTCAGCAGTTTTTTCACCATGGCCCGGTCAATTTCTTTCCCATTGGGGCTTAAGGCGTCTTTCCAAATGGAAAACCGACACCCTCGTTTCCATCCGCCGCAGAAAAAAGCTTTGCTGTTTTCAAAAACACCGTTTTCCTTGCATAATGGGCAGGTGCCAAGGCTCCCCTTTTGCTTTTTGCTCCGGTCTGCCTCAAAGACCACCGTCTGGTCGCTTTCTTTGGCCTGCTCCACCAAAAAACAGACAAACCGGCCAATGCTTGCCATAAACTTTTCCCGCTCCAGCTTGCCTTTGGCAATGGAAGAAAGCCCCTTTTCCCACCGTCCCGTGGTCTGCGGGCTTTTCAATTCCTCCGGCACCACTTCGATTAACTGCATCCCCTTTTGGGTGGGAAGGAGGGCCTTTTGCTTGCGCACCACATACCCCACCTGTAACAGCCGCTCGATGATGGCCGCCCGGGTGGCCGGTGTGCCAAGGCCGCTGTCTTTGAGTTGTTCTTTCAACTCCTCTTCTTCCACAAATCGCCCGGCATTTTCCATGGCCGATAGTAACGCCGCTTCTGTATAGGGTTTGGGCGGCGTCGTTTTCTTCTTCACTGCCTTGGCTCCTAAGACGGTATATGGTTCCCCTTCGGCCAGCGGCGGCAGCTTTTCTTCCTCTTTTTTCTTCTTTTTCTTTGTTTCTTCCATGCCGTAATAAAGGATGTTCCATCCCAAATGGCGCACCACCATTCCCCGGGAATAAAAGGTTTCCCCAGTCACTTCGGTGGTCACTTTTGTCACATCATATTCATAAGGCGGCAAAAACACCGCCAAAAACCGCAGCGCAATCAAATGGAACACTTTCTGCTCCTCCGGCGGCAATTTTTCCACCGCTAGCCTCCCATCGGTGGGAATGATGGCATGGTGATCGGTTACTTTGCTGTTATCAATGATGCGCTTAGAAAAGGGAAGGGAGGGCAAATCACAAATATACTTGCCCCATTTTTCATAAGATGGGATGGCCGCAAGTTTTTGTAACGTCTTTTCCACCTTCCCTTTCATGTCCTCGCTCAAATAGCGGCTGTCGGTGCGGGGATAGGTAATCATCTTCCATTTTTCGTATAAGTTTTGGGCCAGTGTCAGCGTTTTCTGGGCCGAAAAGCCAAATCTCGTATTACAGTCTCGCTGCAATTCCGTCAAATCATACAGAAGCGGCGGCGCTTTTTTCACCTGTTCCACTTCCACCTTGGTGATGGTGCCTGTCTGCCCTTTCACCTTCTCCGCAAGCTTTGCCGCCTGCTCCTGATCAAATATCTTGGTTTCACTTGGGTTTTTTAAAAACCAGGTGCCCCGGTAGCTGCCAAAATCGGCCACCACTTCCCAATAATCCCGGCTGTCAAAGGCGTCAATTTCCTTTTGCCTTGCCACAATCATGGCAAGCGTTGGCGTCTGCACCCGCCCAATGGATAGCAGGGCGTCATATCGCAGACTATAGGCCCGGGAAGCGTTCATCCCCACCAGCCAGTCGGCCTCGGAGCGGCACTGGGCAGAAAAATAAAGATTGTCATATGCTTTGCTGTCTTTGAGCGTGGCAAAGCCTTCCCCAATGGCCTGGTCTGTCATGCTGCTGATCCACAGCCGCTGCACCGGCTTTTGGCAGCCCAGCAGCTGATAGATGTACCGAAAAATCAGCTCCCCTTCCCGGCCGCTGTCGGTGGCGCAGATGAGAGAAGTCACTTCTTCTTCCTCCATCAACGACTGTAACACCTGCAGCTGGTCTTTGGTGGCAGAAATGGCTTTTAATTTCCATTCCTTTGGCATCATGGGCAGCACGTCCATCCGCCATTTTTTCCATTGAGGCGTATAATCGGCCGGATCACATAAGGTCACCAAATGCCCCACGGCCCAGCTGACGATATACTTTTCTCCCTCCAGCGCACCCTGTCGCTTTTTCTGACACCCCAGCACCCGGGCAATGTCACGCCCCACCGAGGGTTTTTCTGCAATCACCAAAATTTTTCCCATGGCCCGTTCCTTTCTTTTTCTTCTAATGGTTGATTATACCATAGGAAAGAAAAAAAGCAAAGCAGCGTATTTTTTTTCCAATATTTTCCTCATTTCACAGAAACGAGAACATACATTCTTATTTTTCTCTTGACAAAGCCGTCCCTTTTACGGTAAGGTAATAGAGATACGAAAAGAAGCGCGGTTTTGACCGCCAAACGAGATAAAGTAGGTGCAAACCATGTCACAAAAAAAAACGTATGATAACGAAAGCATCACCGCCCTCAAAGGCGCCGACCGAGTGCGTCTGCGCCCCGGGGTTATTTTTGGCTCCGACGGATTGGACGGTTGTGCCCATTCGTTTTTCGAAATTTTATCCAACTCCATCGACGAGGCCCGGGAAGGCTTTGGCACCCAAATCGAAGTGATTCGCCACAGCGACCACTCCATCACCGTCAAAGACCACGGCCGTGGTATCCCCGTCGATTTCAACCAAAAAGAAAATTGCTATAACTGGGAATTGGTCTTTTGCGAACTGTACGCCGGCGGAAAATATCAAAATAATACCGCCGATACCTATTCCTTTTCTTTGGGCCTAAACGGCCTTGGCACCTGTGCCACCCAGTATGCCTCCCGCTATATGGATGCCGATATTTACCGGGACAACACCCACTATCACCTCCATTTTGAACGGGGCGAAAACGTGGGCGGCCTCACCAAAGAGCCCTATCACGGCAAAGAAACCGGCACCACCATCACTTGGCAGCCGGACCGGGATGTGTTCACCGATATCAATATCCCCCTGGACTATTTCCAGACCACCATCAAAAAACAGGCCATCGTAAACCCCGGCATCACCTTCCTTCTCACCGATGAACAAAGCGGCGAAACATTTCTCTATCTTTACGCCCAAGGCATCCGGGACTATCTGGAAGAACTTTGCCAGGGCACCACACCGCTGACTCCCATCTGTTTTTGGGAGCAGGAAACAAAGGGGCGGGACCGGGCCGACAAAGAAGAATATCAGCTGAAATTTCAAGTGGCCTTTGCCTTCCATAACGAAGTCAACGTCATTGAATATTTCCATAACTCCAGTTTCTTGGAACATGGCGGCGCCCCCGATAAGGCCGTCCGCAGCGCCTTTGTCTATGCCATCGACCAGTATGCAAAGCAAAACGGCCTTTACAAAAAGGACGAAAAGAAAATCACCTTCTCCGACGTGGAAGACAGTCTCCTGCTGGTCATCAGTTCCTTTTCCACCATGACCAGCTATGAAAACCAGACAAAAAAATCCATCACCAATAAATTCATCCAAGAGGCCATGACCGACTACCTGAAGGCCCAGCTGGAAGTTTATTTCATCGAAAATAAACTGGACGCCGACAAAATTGCATCCCAAGTCTTGGCCAATAAGCGCAGCCGGGAAACGGCAGAAAAAACAAGAACGGCCATCCGCAAAAAATTGACCGGCAACCTGGATATGAGTAACCGTGTGGAAAAATTTGTCAACTGCCGTACCAAAGACGTCACCCGTCGGGAAATTTATATCGTGGAAGGCGACTCCGCCCTGGGCGCCTGCAAGCAGGGGCGGGATGCAGAATTTCAGGCCATCATCCCCGTCCGGGGCAAAATCTTAAACTGCCTGAAGGCCGATTATGATAAGATTTTTAAAAACGACATCATCACCGACTTATTGCGGGTGCTGGGCTGCGGCGTGGAACTGAAAACGAAGCACAGCGACTTTAACGCCTTTGATTTAAGCCAATTAAAATGGAGCAAAATCATCATCTGCACCGATGCCGATGTGGACGGCTACCAAATCCGTACGTTGATTTTAACCATGCTCTATCGTCTGGTGCCAACGCTGATCAAAGAAAAGAAAGTGTTCATTGCCGAATCGCCGCTTTATGAAATCACCTCCGGCAAAGATACCTTCTTTGCCTATACCGAAACGGAAAAAGCAGAAATCTTGTCGAAAATCAAAGGAAAATATGCCATCCAGCGCTCCAAAGGTCTGGGCGAAAACCAGCCGGAAATGATGTGGGAAACCACCATGAACCCGGCCACCCGCCGCCTCATCCAAGTGCTGCCGGAAGATGCCCGTTTTACCCAGGAAAAATTTGACCTGCTTTTGGGCGATAACTTAAAAGGCCGCAAAGAATATATCGAGCAAAACGGCCATCGGTATATCGACTTTTCGGAACTGAGTTAAGGAGAAAAAACCATGCCAAAAAAGAAACCGACTGCCCCCGCCCCTGTGGTGGAGCAGATTACCCCACAACCCATCACCGATACCCTGGAACTAAACTATATGCCCTATGCCATGAGCGTCATCGTCTCCCGGGCCATCCCGGAAATTGACGGCCTCAAACCGGCCCATCGTAAACTCCTTTACACCATGTATCAAATGGGGCTTATGAGCGGCCCCCGGGCCAAAAGTTCCAAAGTGGTGGGCCAAACCATGCAGTTAAACCCCCATGGCGATGCTGCCATCTATGAAACGCTGGTGCGTTTGACCGAAGGAAACGGCGCCCTGCTGCACCCCTTTGTGGATAGCAAAGGAAACTTTGGCAAGCAATATTCCCGGGATATGGCCTATGCCGCCCCCCGGTATACAGAAGTGAAGCTTGCCCCCATCTGCGCCGAACTCTTTGCCGATATTGATAAAAACACGGTGCCCTTCGTCGATAACTTTGACGCCACCATGAAAGAGCCCCTGCTCTTACCCACCACATTCCCCAATATTTTGGTCAACCCCAACCAGGGCATTGCCGTCGGCATGGCCAGCGCCTTTTGCTCCTTCCATTTACAGGAAGTCTGCGCCGCCACCATCGCCTATATCAAAAACCAAAACTGCACCCTCTCCGACTATCTCCAAGGCCCCGATTTTTCCACCGGCGGTGAACTGCTTTATGACGAAGCAGAGCTGAACCGGATTTATGAAACGGGCCGGGGCAGTTTTAAGCTGCGCTGCACCTATACCTATGACGAAAAAAATAACTGTATCGAAGTCACCGAAATTCCCTATACCACCACCGTGGAAGTCATCATAGATAAAATCATTGCCTTGGTGAAAGCGGGAAAAATCAAAGAAATCACCGACGTCCGGGACGAAAGCGACCGCAATGGCCTGAAACTGGCCATCGACGTGCGGAAAAACACAAAGGTAGACGTGCTGATGCATAAACTCTACCAGCAAACGCCCCTTCTCGATAGTTTCAGCTGTAACTTTAACCTCCTCATCGACGGCAACCCAAAAACCTTGGGCATCAAAGGCATTTTGGAAGCCTGGCTCCAATTTCGCATCACATCCCTGCGGGGACAGCTGGCCTTTGACATCGAAAAGAAAGGCAAAAAGCTGCACCTGCTAGAAGGCTTGGAACAAATCCTCTTGGACATCGACAAAGTGATCCACATCATTCGCGAAACGGAAAAGGAAAACCAAGTGATCCCCAACTTGATGGCCGCCTTCTCCTTGGACCAGGCCCAGGCTGAATATATTGCCGAAATCAAACTGCGCAACATCAACCGGGAATATATCTTAAACCGGACCAAAGAAAAAGGCGATTTGGAAGCGGAATTGCAGCGCTTGAAAGAAACCCTGGAAAGCGAGCAAAAAATCCGCACCCTCATCTGCCAACAGTTAAAACAGGTGGCCAAAAAATATGGCAAACCGCGCCAAACCCGCATCGTCCCCGTGGACGAAGTGGAAACACCACCGCAAGAAGACTTTGTGGAAGACTACGGCATCAAGCTGTTTTTAACAGAAGAAAACTATTTCAAAAAAATCACCCTCGTTTCCATGCGGGCCGCTGGGGAACAAAAGCTGAAAGAAGAGGACAGCATCCTCCTCACCTGCGACACCACCAATGCCGCCGACATTTTGTTCTTCTCCGACCAGCAAAACGTCTATAAAATGAAGGCCAATGATCTGGCCGAATGCAAAGCCAGCAGCATGGGCGACTACCTGCCCAACCTCTTAAACCTGGCCTACGGCGAAAAAATCCGGTTTCTGGTGCCCACCACCGATTACAGCGGCCAGTTGATTTTCTTCTTTGAAAACGGCAAAGCCGCCAAAGTGCCCTTAAGTGCCTACCAAACCAAGACCAACCGGAAAAAACTGATGAACGCCTACTCGGCCAAAAGTCCGCTGCTTGCCATGTTCTATGCGCCCAAAGAACTGGATCTGATTTTGCTGCGGGACCAGGACAAAGCCTGTCTGTTTTCCACGGCACTTTTGCCCCTGTCTTCCACCAAAAACGCCGGCGGCGTTCAGGTCTATACCTTAAAGAAAAACAGCCGCATTACGGCCATTGCCGATGCCGCTTCCCTGCCCCAGGAATGGAAACAATATTTTGCCACAACAAAAATCCCTTCCACCGGCCATTTCTTAAATGAGGAACAAAAAGAAGCCCTGTTGGCCTTCTTTGCATCGCCGCAGGCAGAACTCTGACGACAGTTTGTTTGGCCACAATAAAATCATGGCCCTTTGCAATGCTTGATTAAAAAACAAAACAGCAGGAATCCTTTTTTCCAAGATTCCTGCTGTTTTTTTCTTTCCTGTGCCCTATTTTTCACCCTGTTCCACTTTTCTCACCGTGGCCACCACAATGCGGCGGTCTTTGATTTTTTCCACATGGATGAACAGTCCATAGGCTTCCACATCAAAAACAGCGCCGTCTTTGGGGATGGTCCGCAGCTGGCTAAAAACCAGTCCGCCCAGTGTGTCAAAAGGCAAATCATCTGGTAACGCCATCCCCAGCGCTTCGGCCACTTCCTCGATTTCTGCGCTGCCGCCCACACGCCAAAGCCCTTCTTCCAGCTGCTCCATTTCTTCCGGCTCTTCCAGGTCAAACTCGTCATAAATATTGCCCACAATTTCTTCCAATAAATCTTCCATGGTCACAAGCCCTGCCGTATTGCCATATTCGTCCACCACAATGGCAATATGGGTTTTCTGCTTTTGTAAATCCTGCATTAACAAAGATGCCTTCAGCGTATCAGGCACAAAATAGGCTGGACGCATCCATGTTCTGATATCCTGGTTTTTTTTTCCGTCGCGGCCCAACAAAAAGTCTCGGGCATTTAAAATACCCACAATGTGATGGATATCTTTTTCATACACCGGGTATCGGGAAAGCCCCGTGCGGCGGATGGTCTCTTCCACTTCGTTCTCGCCGGCATCCACAGAAAATGCCACCATATCCGGCCCATGCACCATCACATCCCCCACCACTGTGTCGCCAAAATCAAACACGTTTTCAATCCATTCTCTTTCTTCCCGCTCAATGGCGCCCTTGGCCTCGCCCAAGTCCACCATCATCCGAATCTCTTCTTCTGTCACCGTTTCCTCTTCCGCTTCTGTGTTCAAATGAAGCACTTTTAACACCGCATTGGTGGAAAAAGACAAAAACAAAATGGCAGGGCGCATCACCTTGGCCAAAAGGCTCACCACCCCGCAGGAAAACTTCGCCACTTCCATGGGCTTTTGCATGGCAATCCGCTTTGGCGTCAGTTCCCCCAGCACCAATGTAAAATACGATAAAATCACCGTAATGACAATCACCGATAAGGTGTCCAGCACCGAAACGGAAACGCTTGTCATCCCAAGATCCTGGACTAAAAACCCAACCAAATATTGGGAAAAACCATCGGCCGCAAAGGCGCTGGCCAAAAACCCCGCCAGGGTAATCCCAATTTGTATGGTGGATAAAAACCCCGACGGTTCCTCCACCAAATCCAATAATTTTTTTGCTTTTCGATCTCCGCTTTCTGCCATTTTCTTTAACTTATTGGGGCTTAAAGAAATGACGGCAATTTCTGTCATGGCAAAAAAGGCATTGAGCCCAATCAAAACCACCTGTAACAATAATTGTTGGATCAGTTGCTGCATCTTTGTTTTCTCTCCTTTTTTCTTTCTCTCATTTCCATCAACTGTTTACCCGCTCATTCTCGTTTCCAGAAAAAAGGCCGCAAAAAAGCATCGCCTGCCCCCGCTTGCTTTGGCAGACCATGCCCCATACGCTTTGTTTTTTGCATTTTGGGTTTTGGGTTGTCGCTCTCTTCGGCGGTTTCCTGTTCCATGAAATAGACTGCTCCTTTCCTTGTTTTTCATTGGCCCTCATCATAACAAAGCTTTGCCCGCCTTGTCAAATTTCATTCCTGTTTCAAAGAAAAACCAACAGACCGCAAAACAAAAAATGCCATGGCAAACGGGCTGTTTTTTCCCTTTTTTTGCCATGGCAGTCTCTTTTTTGGCCAAAAATACGGCTTTTCTTTTTTTTAGGCCATTTGTTTCATCAAATTGGCCATTTCAATGGCGCTGACGGCTGCATCAAAGCCTTTGTTGCCGGCCTTCGTTCCAGCCCGCTCAACGGCCTGCTCAATATTATCAGTGGTCAGCACACCAAACAGTACTGGAATTTCGCTTTTTAACCCTGCCTGTGCCACGCCTTTGGACACTTCGGCGCACACATAGTCATAATGGTTGGTGGAACCGCGGATTACAGCGCCCAAACAAATCACCGCATCATACTTTCCGCTTTCTGCCATTTTCTGCGCCGCCAGCGGAATTTCAAAGGCCCCCGGCACCCAGGCCAGCGTCATATCTTCTTCTGCTACGCCATGACGCAGGCAGGCGTCTTTGGCCCCGCCAATGAGACGAGATACAATAAATTCGTTAAACC
>CALWLF010000059.1 GCA_944381455.1 uncultured Clostridia bacterium
CACCATATCGTTCCATTTTCTTCTCCCTTCTCATAAAAAAAGACGGCCCCTTTTCACAGGAACCGTCTTTTTGGCACACACAAAAAAGCCATGGAATTTTCCATGGCTTTCGGGGGCGCAAAACGCCGCCAAAGCCCGTAGTTTTGTTTATAGACAGGATGGTTCCGAACTGTCTAATGAAATTGTCGTTTGTCATATTGCAAAGGTTTCATGGTGGGGAACAAAATAACGTCGCGGATGGATGGTTCTTCTGTCATGAGCATTACCATACGGTCGATGCCGATGCCCAGACCACCCGTTGGCGGCATACCATATTCCAAAGAGCACATGAAATCTTCGTCCACCATGTAGGCTTCGTCGTCGCCGGCTTCGCGCATGGCTTCCTGATGTTCAAACCGTTTTCTCTGGTCAATGGGATCGTTCAATTCGGAGTAGGCATTGCCGTATTCCCGGCCCACAATGAACAGCTCGAAACGTTCGGTGAAGTCCGGTTTTTCTGGTTTTCTCTTGGTCAATGGAGAAATTTCCACTGGATAGTCAATGATAAAGGTTGGCTGAATCAAGTTCTTTTCCACAAATTCTTCAAAGAACAAGTTCAAAATATCGCCTTTGGCATGGCGTTCTTCAAATTCCACATGATGTTCCTTGGCCAATGCTCTGGCAGCTTCTGTGTCAGGCACTTGGTCAAAGTCCACACCGGTAAACTGTTTCACGGCTTCCACCATGGTCAGGCGGGCAAAAGGTTTGCCCAGATCCAATTCATGGCCGCCGTAGTGGATGGTGGTTCTGCCCAGTACGTTTTGTGCCACGGTGCGGAACAATTCTTCCGTCAAATCCATCATGCCGTGGTAGTCGGTGTAGGCCTGGTACAGTTCCATCAGCGTAAATTCTGGATTGTGGCGCACAGAAACACCTTCATTACGGAACACACGGCCAATTTCGTACACCCGTTCAAATCCGCCGACAATCAACCGTTTCAACGGCAGTTCCAGAGAAATACGCAGATACATATCAATGTCCAGCGCATTGTGATGGGTGATAAACGGACGAGCCGCAGCACCACCGGCAATGGTTTGCAACACTGGGGTTTCCACTTCCAAAAAGCCTTTGTTGTCCAAATAATTTCTGATTTCGCGGATGATGGCGCTGCGTTTAAAGAAGGTTTCTTTGACTTCTGGGTTCACAATCAAATCCACATATCTTTGACGGTAACGCAGTTCCTGGTCTTTTAAGCCGTGGAATTTTTCCGGCAAAATTTGCAAGCTCTTGGAAAGCAGTTTTACTTCTTTGGCATGGACAGAAATTTCGCCCATTTTGGTGGTAAATACAAAACCGGTAATCCCGATGATATCGCCGATGTCGTATTTTTTGAAATCGGCATAGCTTTCATCGCCAATATCTGTTTTGGATACATAGACCTGCATCCGACCGTTTCTGTCTTGGATATTGGCAAAGCTGGCTTTCCCCATGACACGTTTTGCCATCAGGCGGCCTGCCATCACAACGGTTTTGCCTTCAAAGGCATCATACTGTGCCCGAATTTCGTCGCTGTGGGTATCCACAGGGTATTTCATCACTTCAAAGGGGTCTTTGCCTTCTTCTTGCAGTTTGGCCAATTTGTCCCGGCGCACCTGCAACAGCTCGCTCAGCTCCTCTTTTGTCAGTTCCTTTTCTTCCGTATGGTCTGCCATTTGGTACATCCTCCTTACTGCACAATGTCCAAAATTTCAAATTCTACCACGCCATCTGGCGCTTCAATGGCCACCGTTTCGCCCACATGGTGCCCCAAAAGGCCCATGCCCACAGGAGATTCGTTGGAAATACGGCCTTCCATGGGGTCTGCTTCGGCGCTGCCGACGATGGTATATTCCACTTCTTCTTCGAATTCTTTATCATATAAACGCACTTTGCAGCCAACGCTGATGACGTCTTTGCTCAGATCGTCGTCATCGATGACTTCTGCATTGCGCAGCATTTTTTCCAAAAATACGATTCTCGATTCAATTTCGGCCTGTTCTTCTTTGGCGGCGTCATATTCGGCATTTTCCGAAAGGTCACCTTGACCTCTGGCTTCTTTGATTTTTTCTGCCACTTCTTTGCGGCGGACCGTTTTCAAATTTTCCAGTTCTTCTTCTCTTTGTTTGAGCCCTTCATATGTCAAAACTACTTTCTTTTCTGACATCAGTTCCACTCCTTCTATGCTTCGTTTCCTGCGCCTGTCACAACCTGGATGCAATATCAATATCTAAAAAATTATACCTTACCCCACAACCATTGTCAACGGCAATTTCCTGGGGAAAGAAAAGAAAAGTCCTGCATCTTTCTCCCTATGGAAAGATACAGGCACTTTCTTGTCTCACTTTGCAAAAAAATACCGGCCAATCAGCGCTTCCATTTCTGCCATGGTTTCCGCCTGATTGATGCTGCCGCGCATTTTGGCCGCCTGGGGCATCCCCTTGGCATAGTCGGATAAATGGCGGCGCATTTCCCGCACGCCGGTATAGTCCCCCTTATAGGCCACCAGCATCTGCAAGTGGCGCAGGGCCATGTTGCCCCTCTCTTTTAAAGATGGCAGCGGCAGCAGTTCCCCGGTTTTCAGATAATGGATGATTTCCCGGAAAATCCAAGGATTCCCCTGGGCTGCCCTGCCCACCATCAGCGCATCGCAGCCGGTGTAGTCCAATAACGCCTTGGCGCTTTTGCCATCGGTCACATCGCCGTTTCCGATGACAGGGATATCCACGGCGGCTTTGACGGCTTTGATGATGTCCCAGTCGGCTTTGCCGCTATAATACTGCTCTCTCGTTCTTCCATGGACGGCTACGGCAGAGGCGCCGTTTTTTTCGGCCATTTTGGCCACTTCGACGGCGTTCACATGGTCATCGTCAAAGCCTTTGCGAAACTTGATGGTGACCGGCTTTTTCTGGGAAGAAACGAGGGCATAGACAATTTCTCCAATCAGCTCCGGCGTTTTCATCAAGGCGCTGCCTTCGCCGTTTTTAACAATCTTTGGCGCAGGGCAGCCCATATTCACATCAATGATGTCCACTGGGGCGTTTTCCAGCCGTTTGGCCATATCGGCCATAATCTGCGGATCGCTGCCAAACAGCTGCACAGCCACCGGCCGCTCCCGTTCCTCCACTTCCAAGAGTTTGCCCGTGTTTTTGCTTTCATAAAACATCCCCTTGGCGCTGACCATTTCGCTGTAGACCAGGCCGCAGCCCATTTCTTTACAAAGCAGGCGAAAGGGCTGGTCTGTCACGCCGGCCATGGGCGCCAAAAAGACGTTGTTTTCCAATGTTACCGTTCCAATTTTCATTCTGTCATTCCTTTATTTTTTTCGTAAATGATGCGCAGTCCTTGCAACGTCAGCGTCGGATCATAAATATCAAAAATCTCTCCATCGGGATCCATAATCTGGGCCAGGCCGCCGGTGGCGATGACCTTGGCCTGCGGCAGATGCAGTTCTTGTTTCAGCGTTTCAATGATATGGATGGTTTCACCGATATGTCCGGCCACAATGCCAATTTGCAGACTGTCTACCGTATTGGTGGCCCGCACCGTCTTGGGCGCCACCAGCTCCACCTGGGGCAGCCGGGAGCTTTTTTCGTATAGCTGGGCGGCACAGGTTTTGATGCCGGCTGTGATAAAGCCGGTGATAAATTCGCCCTGTTCATTGACCACATCGAAGGTGTTGGCCGTGCCATAATCCACCACAATGGCCGGCATGCCATAGAGTTCCTTGGCAGCCACCAAATCCACCACCCGGTCGATGCCGGCCGTTTTGGGATTATCCCGCACAATCACCAAATCCAGCTTCAGCTCGGCGCTGACCACCATGGGCTCTTTGCCCAGATATTTTCGGATGCCATGGCAGAGGGAATACATGGTGGGCGGCACCACAGAGCCAATGACTACCCCCTCCACTTCTTCTTTGCTTGTTCTGGCATTTTCTAAAAAGGAACAGAGGGTGATGCCGATTTCGTCACTGGTTTTTAAAATCTGTGTACTCATCCGCCAGGTATGAAGCAGCTGGCTGCCTTCAAAAAACCCAATGGTCATATTGGTGTTGCCCACATCAATGGCAAGAACCATGCTGTCCCCTCCTTCCATGCATTTCTTCTTTATTCTGCTCATAACAAATGGCAAGGCCCCGGATGGTCAAGGTGGCATCAATGACATCAAACAAATCATTTCCTTCATTGATCACATGGGCTAAGCCCCCAGTCGCCACCACTTTCATATCCGGCAAATGCAATTCCCGTTTCACCCGTTCAATCAAATATTTCGCCTCACCCACATGGCCATAGTAAACCCCGGCCTGAATGCAGCTGACAATATCGCGGCAGAAAATGCTTTGGGGACGTTTGATTTCAATTTCCGGCAGCTGAGCCGTTTTGGAAGAAAGGGATTCTGCACAGACAGTCACCCCCGGCGCCGTGATCCCGGTGACAAACCGCCCTGCCCCGTCCACCACATCATAGGTGGTGGCCGTGCCATAGTCTACCACCATCACCGGCCCGCCGTATGTTTCATAGGCCGCCACCATTTTTACCAGTCGATCACTGGCTAGTTCTGCTGGATTTTTCATATCAATGATGATATTGGACTTGATATGATAATCTACCACCAGCGGCTCCAGCCCAAAATATTTCTCCACACTGCGCACCAAAGCATACATCAGCGGCGGCACCACAGAAGAAATGACCACATCTTCAATCTCTGCCGGCAAAATCTTGTCAAACTGTAAAAAACGGACCATGGCCGAGCCTATTTCATCGGACGTTTTGCTGCTGTCGGTGGTCATTTTCCAGCTGGCTATGAGCTTTCCTTCCTCCACAACGCCCAAAAGCATTTCTAAATTCCCGACATCCATCACCAAAATCATGGTTGTTCCTCCCCGTTTTCCTGTTCTGACGCTTTGGTAAGCAGCTGCTCTTTCAGCTGTGCTCCCTGGGGCGTATGAAACACCAAAAACCAAAGCTTCAGCGCTTTCAGCAGTTCTTTTTTCCCTCGCTGGATTTCCTTCAGTTCAAGCTTTGCGCCAATGTCATCAAAATCTGCCGTCTTTGCGCTGGGTATGGTTTCAAAGTACAAATCGCCGGAGGGCAAAAATCCGATCAAAAAAGTGCACATCAGTTTTTCTGCCAGCGAAACACAAAGGATATGCACTTCTTCTTGCACTTGCTGGGGCAGCGCCGAAAACTGCGGCGCAAAAAAATATTTCTGTTCATCAAAGCTGGCTGCTGCCAACACTGTTTTTTCCGTTGTCTGCTCCAAGGACTTTCCTCCTGATCGATACTTCTCCACTTACCATTTTTTCCCTCGTTCCATCGTCTTTTTCCACCAGCAGAGCACCGTCAGCACAAACTTCTACTCCCTTAGCAAAAAACGGCGTCTTGCTAAGCACCATCAGCTCCTGTCCAATGGTTTCGCAAAGCTTGCTGTATTCCTCCTGGATGGCTGTAAAACCGCCGGAAAGATACGCCTGATAATAGGTTTCAATCCACCCCAGCAAATGACCGGCCAGCACGGCTTTTTCCCAAGTCTGCCCTGTTTCCAGGTATAAACTGGTGGCAATGTCTTGCAGTTCTTCTGGAAACTGGCGATGATTGACATTGACGCCAATGCCTGCAATGACGTAATGCACCCGCTCCATTTCTGCACTCATTTCTGTCAAAATGCCGCAAACCTTTTTTTCGCCAATCTTGACATCATTGGGCCATTTGATCCAAGCATCAAACCCCATCTGCCGCAGTGTTTTTGCCACCGAAAGCCCGCACATCAACGTCAAAGCCGACGTTTCCATGGGCAAAATAGACGGCCGAAAAAGCACCGATAAAAATAGTCCGGCGCCTTTTTCTGACACCCAGGTTCTGCCCCGTCTGCCCCGGCCGGCCTCTTGTTTTAAAGCAATCACCGTTGTGCCTTCTTCTGCTCCTTCTTCTGCCAACTGCCGCAGCACATTGTTGGTAGAGTCCACCGTATCCAGCACCACAAGCTGCTTTCCCATTACAGCAGCTCTGCTGGCTGCATGCACACTTTCTGCCGTTAAAATATCTTGCCCCTGCACCAAATGATACCCCTTGTTGGTCACCGCTTCCACCTGATAGCCGTCTTGCCGCAGGGCACGGATATATTTCCAAACGGCCGTCCGGCTGATGCCCAGCTGACGGCCAATTTCTGCCCCAGACAAAAAGCCGTCTGCTTCTTTGAGCAAAAGCAGCAATGTCTCTTTCATGGTTTCACCGCCTCATAAAAACAAAGGCAGCCCCTTGACTGCATAGGATTCCTTTGGAATGCTATGACCGTTATGGGCTGCCCGTCAAATGCGCTTAGTTGCCGATGGTTGCCACCATCACCGCTTTGATGGTATGCAGTCTGTTTTCTGCTTCGTCAAATACCACAGACTGGCTTCCTTCCAGCACTTCTTCTGTCACTTCTTTTTCCCGTACAGCAGGCAGACAATGCATAAAAATGGTGCTTGCTTTACCGGTCTGTTCCATCAGGGCACGGTTGACTTGGAAAGGCGCCAAAAGTGCAATCCGGTCCTTTACTTTTTCTTCTTCTCCCATAGACACCCACACATCTGTATAGATGACATCAGCATCTTTCACCCCTGCTGCCACATCCGATGTGATGGTGATGGAAGCGCCGCTTTCTTTGGCATATCCTTGGCAGCAGGCCACCAGTTCCTCTTCCGGATACAAGCTGTCAGGAGCTACAATCACAAAATCCATACCCATTTTCGATGCGCCAATCATCAAGGCGTTGGCCATGTTGTTTCTGCCGTCGCCAATATAGACAAACCGCACCCCTTTGAGATGGCCGATTTTTTCTTTGATGGTCAAAAAGTCTGCCAGCACCTGGGTTGGATGGTCTTCGTCGGTCAAACCGTTCCATACCGGCACCCCGCTGTACTTGGCCAAGGCTTCCACCGTTTTTTGGGAAAAGCCGCGAAATTCGATGCCGTCAAACATCCGCCCCAGCACCCGGGCCGTGTCTTCCACCGTTTCTTTGTGGCCCAGCTGAATATCGTCTTTGCCCAGGTATTCCGGATGCGCCCCTTCATCGGTACAGCCGATGGTGAAGGCGCAGCGGGTGCGGGTGGACGGTTTTTCAAAAATCAGCGCCACGTTTTTGTGGAGCATACGGCCATCAAAAATGCCTTGTTTCTTTTTCGCTTTCAGTTCGGCAGCCAAATCCACCAAATATTCAATTTCTTCTGCCGTAAAATCTTTCAGTGTCAAAAAACTTCTGCCCTTTAAACTCACTGCCATATCCAATTCCCCCCAACTGCTGTTTTATTTCGTTCCTTCTTTTAGACGGGACACAAATTTCTGTACGTCAATGATGGCGCGGCCATGGGTGCCTTCGCCAATTTTCGTTTTTTCATCATAGGCTTTTACTTTAAAGACCAGCATTTTGCCGTTGACTTCTTCAATTTCAGCAATCACTCTCACCCGCATCCCCACAGGCGTTGCAGCCAGATGCTTTACATTGACAAACGTCCCCACCGTGTCATAGCCTTTCGGCAGCACCTGCTGACACAGTTTCAGCGCCGTCTGCTCCATCCAGTTAATCATCACCGGTGTGGCAAAAACGGGAAATCCTGCTTTAAAATGGTCTGTTGCATCGTTTTTTGTCACCAAATATTCCAGTTCATTGGTCATACCAGGCATCAAATGAAATTCCATGGAAATTCCTCCTTTGTATCAAGCCGCATCACAGTTCTTCTTTCTTCTGTGCTTCCGGCATCGTTTCTTCTGCGGGTGCTGTTTGTTCCAAATGATCAGATGCTTCTTCTGTCGTTTCTGTCACGGGCTGAAGCACGCTTTTGGGATCTTGCAAAATGGCACGGAACTGATCGCCGGTGATTTTTTCATGCTCCACCAGATATTTTGCCGTTGCATGAAGCGCATCCATATTTTCTGTGATCAGCCGCAGTGCTTCTTCATAAGAAGAAACCATGATTTTGCGCACTTCCTGATCGATGGTGGCCGCCACTTCCTCGCCATAGTTGCGGGCATGGGCAATTTCTTTGCCGATGAACACTTCATCGCCTTGGTCGCCATACTGCACAGGGCCCAAAATGTCGCTCATCCCGTATTTCATCACCATGCTTCTGGCCATGGCCGTTGCCCGTTCAATGTCGTTGCTGGCGCCGGTGGTCACATCTTTAAAGATGATATATTCTGCCGCACGGCCGCCCAGGAAGGAGATAATTTCTTCTTCCATGGTTTTCTTTGTCAGATACATCTTATCTTCCCCAGGCAATGGCATGGTATAGCCGCCGGCAGAGCCGGTGGGGATGATGGAAATGCTGTGTACCGGATCCAAATGAGGCAGTTTTTCAAACAAAATGGCGTGACCGCTTTCGTGATAAGCAGTGATGAGTTTTTCTCTTTCGTTGATGACACGGCTTTTCTTTTCGGTGCCGATGCCCACTTTCACAAACGCCTTTTGGATTTCTTCCATATCAATTTGCTTCTTTCCGGCCCGGGCAGAAAGGAGGGCTGCTTCATTGAGCAGGTTTTCCAAATCGGCCCCGGTAAAGCCGGCTGTGGTTTTTGCCACCACATCCAAGTCCACCTCCGGCGCCAAGGGCTTGCCTTTGGCATGGACTTTCAAAATTTCCCGTCTGCCTTTCACATCTGGACGGCCTACATAGACCTGGCGGTCGAAACGGCCGGGGCGCAAAATGGCAGGGTCCAAAATATCGGCCCGGTTGGTGGCTGCCACCACAATGACGCCTTCGTTGACGCCAAAGCCGTCCATTTCCACCAGCAGCTGGTTTAAGGTCTGTTCCCGTTCATCGTGGCCGCCGCCAAGACCAGCGCCTCTGCGCCGCCCCACGGCGTCAATTTCGTCGATAAACACAATACAAGGCGCATTTCTCTTGGCCTGGTCAAACAAATCTCTCACACGGGAAGCGCCGACGCCGACGAACATTTCCACAAAGTCGGAACCGGAAATGCTGAAAAACGGCACCTTTGCTTCCCCGGCTACGGCCTTGGCCAGCAGGGTTTTCCCAGTACCCGGAGGGCCCACCAAAAGCACGCCTTTGGGAATGCGAGCGCCCAGGTCCACAAACTTTTTGGGATCGCGCAAAAATTCCACCATTTCCTGCAATTCTGCCTTTTCCTCATCCAGACCGGCCACATTTTCAAAGGTGATTCTGTTTTTGTCGTCGATGGTCACTTTGGCTTTGCTTTTGCCAAAGTTCATCATTTTCCCGCCGCCGCCCTGCATTTTCTGGAACATCAGCGTAAAGATGATGATGGCGATGACCATAAAGATGAGGCTTGGCAAAATGGAAGTGAGGATGCTTGTTTTTGGCATATCGGCAATTTCCGTCTTCTCCACTTCACCGCTTAACACATGGGGTGTCAGATAATCCATAAACTGGTCCCAGGCCACCACATTGGTGGTGTACGTTTCCCCGTCTGTTTTTTTCACCTGCACTTCCCCAAAATCGGAA
Organism: uncultured Clostridia bacterium; assembly: GCA_944381455.1. Taxonomy (GTDB): domain Bacteria; phylum Bacillota; class Clostridia; order Lachnospirales; family Anaerotignaceae; genus Neoanaerotignum. The sequence goes on from CALWLF010000059.1 coordinate 9,482, forward strand.
GATTCGTTGCTTTTTAAAATCACAATTTCTGCCACTTCTCCATTGTCAATTTGCTGCAGCAAATCGCCATAGTCATAGGAGACGGTGGCTGTGTTTTTTATGGGCTGGCTGTTATTGGCGTTGACAAACGCCAAAATGCCCAGCACGATACAGAACATGATGGCGTACAAACCGAAACTTTTCCAGTACTTGTTCACATTGTTGCCTCCTTGTCGTTTTCATTTGCCCAAAAAAGCGGGCAGTTTTTATTGTAACACAACCAAACGGCCGCCGCAAGCGCAGACGCCCGTTTGATTGCGTTTCTTATTCTTCTTCAAAAGAAATGACGCCAATATAATCTAGATTGCGATATTTTTGGGCATAATCAAGCCCATATCCCACCACAAATTCATCTGGGATTTCAAAACAGCTGTATTCCACAGGCACAGGGCTGACTCTCCGCTCCGGTTTATCCAGCAGCGTACAGATTTTTAAGCTGGCAGGGTTGCGCCGCAGAAGCATTTCTCTTAACATGCTTAAGGTGCGGCCGGAATCGACAATATCTTCCACAATGATGACGTGCTTATTGGCAATGGGTTCGTCCAAATCCATTAAAATTTTTAAATTTCCAGTGCTTTCTGTGCCGTATCCATAGCTGGAAACGTCCATAAAATGAAAGTATACATTGCCTTTGATGGCGCGGGCCAAATCCACCATGAAGGTGACGCCGCCTTTTAACACACAAATAAAATGCAGTTCCTTTCCTTCATATTCTTTTTCAATTTCTCTGGCCATATGCGCAATGGCAGCCTGAATTTTTTCCTTCGAAATCAGTACGTCTATTTTCTCAATCATGTCGATCCTCCCAAATCGTAATACTTCCCGTTTCTTTTGTCCCTTCTTTTGCCGCATCCCCAAAAAAACGATGACCAATCACCCACCAAATACGGCTTCCTTCTGCCAATAGCGGCACTTGATTTCGGATGGGCTGCGCTATTTTTTCATCGGAAAAATAGTCTTTCAGCTTTTTTCTTCCTCCGCTAGAAAGGGTGACATAATCGCCGGCCTGACGGCTGCGGATGGCTAACGTATCCTTTATTTTATCACAATCCATCCATTTCGTATAGCATTGTGATGAAAATACTTGATTTTTTTCCATTTTTTTCGAAGCCAAAACCCAAAGGTTTGCCTCCGGCACAAACAGCGGCTCTTCCCAGTGCAGCAGATAACAATAAGGCTGCTTTGGCACAGAGGCTTTTCTCCACAAAAGACGGTCATAGCTTTTTTGCACCACCACCCCATGGGGCAGCACCACTTGTTTGCCGCTTTGTAACTGCAACAGCCCCTCCAGCGCCTCATAATGGGCCTGTGTGATGTTTGTTAACATTCCCTCTCCCATTTGTGCCAGGACCAAAGAAAAAATACGCCGCCGCATCACCGCCTCTTCCTTTAAAAAGGGAGTAAGCAAAAGCTGCTTCTGGCCGTCCACATCTTCCAGGCAGCCCTTTGCCGCCTGTTTTGCCAAGGCGTCTAAATAAGCATTTTCTTCCGCCAAAAGAGCGGCCGTTTGGGATAGATGGCGTCCCGCCTTTGGATGTATGTCTTCCAGCAGAGGCAGCACCTGATGGCGCAGCCTGTTTCTTGTATGGACCAAAGAAGCGTTGGTGGCATCTTCGCAAAAAGGCTGCTGGTGCTGCTCTAAAAAGCGCAAAATATCGCTGCGGCTCGTTTCCAATAATGGCCGGATGATTTTGCCCCGCACCGGCGCCATGGCTGATAGTCCAGCCAGGCCGCTTCCCCTGCAAAGGCGCAGCAAAAGCGTTTCTGCCTGGTCCTCTCTTTGATGGGCAACGGCAATTTTTGCCCCGCCAAGGCGCTTGCTTTCTTCTTCCAAAGCCTGATAGCGAGCCATGCGCCCCGCTTCTTCCAAAGAGCATTTCTGCTCCCTGGCAAGGGCCGGCACATCCACTTTCACCAGGCGAAAGGGAACAGAAAGCCTGTCGCAAAGGTCAGCCACAAAGGCTGCATCTCTTTTGGCCTCCTCCAATCGGATGGAATGATTGACATGGAGCACAGAAAGGGAAACTTCCAGCTCCTGCTGGAGCAGATGCAGGCACAACAGCATCGCCGTCGAGTCTGCCCCGCCGCTGACAGCCGCCACCACTTGGTCCTTTGGCTGCAACATCTCATACTGTTGGATGGTTTTTTTCACTTGCGCCAGCATGTTCTTTGCTCCTTTCTGCTTCTTTTCCTTTGTTTATGATAAATCATTTTTTTGCAACCCACAATCTTTTTTTCAAAATTCTGCGGCATGATCTTCATGCAAAAAGCCCCTGTCTTCCCGTTTGGAAAACACAGGGGCCTTTTTTACAAAGATTCCTGTCTCAGCCGTCCGGCAACGGCCGTCATATCGTCTTTGGCTTGTCCGCCGCTTTTTTGCAGCGCCACCTGCAGCAGGGCATCACAAAGCCAGGAAAGATTGCTGCCGGCTTGTCCCATCAGCCGTTCCACCAGATGCTCCTCCTCCTCGCCCAAAGCATCACTTACGCCGTCGGAAAGCAGCAGCACCAGATCCCCTCCATGCAGCTGTGCCATGGTGCACTCTCCCTGCCATTTGCCCACCACACCCATGGGAAGCGATGTGGAGCGGATGGTGCGCAGCCGGCCGTTTTGCCGCAAAAAAACGGTGGCACCGCCGTTTTTGACCACCTCAGCCTGGCCCGTTTTTAAATTGATGGCACAAAGGTCCAGTGTGGTAAACAGTTCTTTGCGGCAGCTGGCCAAGGCGCCATTGATGGTTTCTGCCGCTAGATCAGAAGGAAATCCTGCCTCCAAAAAAGCTTTCATCACATCCAGCGCCTGCCGGCTTTCCTCTTCTGCCGCTTCTCCGCTGCCCATGCCGTCAGAAAGCGCCAAAACGCCTTGTCTCCCTTCCGTCACCCAGGCCTGGGCCGTATCGCCGCTGACAGCGCTTCCTGCTTGATTGAGACGGGAGATGGCCGTCTGAAGTGTATATCCGGCCTCCTCCTCCAGCATCAATAAACAAGTGCCGTCTTTTTGAATGGGGCAGGTATTGCCCCGGCGCACAAAGGTTTTTCCAGTCACTTCTGCCACCGTTGGCGCAATGAGGGCCATACAGCGGTGCTTGCCCATGCAGCGGGGATGGCGCACCAGCACCCAAAGCCCCTGTTCTCCTTGTCCCATCATCACCTGCTGCACCACCATGCCCTGTTTTTCCAGCCGTTTTTTCACTTCCTGCGCCGTGCGTTCAAAAAACACCGGCGCCGGCAGCACTTCTTTTCCCACAGAAGCAATGGTCTCTGCCACCATTTCCAGCTGGCGGCGCAGCAGTGACCTGTTTTCTGCCAAGCGGTTTTGCCAATACCATTTTTCCTGAAAAAACCTGGTTTGCTCCTCTGCCTGAAGCAGCAGTGTCTCTAAATGGCAGCAATGGCGTTTTAAAAACGGCGCCGCCTGCTCTTTGGCCGCCTGTCCCGTCGTTTCCACCTGCCCACAGAGCAGATGAATGGCAGAAAACACTTCAAAACTGTTTTTCTTCCAGCAAATATCGCTTCTCTCGCAGCCCTGGCAGACGCGGGCCGCCACAGCATCCACAATTTCTCCTGCCGAATGGGGATTGACCGTCTGCAGCGGTTCTTCCTGGAAAATGGCCGCCAGGGCTGAAAACGCATGGGCCAAAGCAGCAAACCGCTCCATGGCCGCATCCTTCAGCTGCAAATAATAATCCATCCCCTCTTTTTGCGCCGTTTCCTCCTTTGCCGGTTCCACCAGTGCAAACATCCGGGAAGGAAGCACCAAAAACAACATCATTCCTGCCGCCATGGCCCATAATCCGCCGCTTTTTGGCCAGGCCGATAAGTAAAAGGCGGATATGGCTGCTCCGATGCCAAAGGAAAGGACTGTCATGGCTTTGGAGCTGTGAAACAAAAAAGTGGCCAAAGCCCCCAATACAAACAGCAAAAATAAGGACGTCTCCCCCTCGCCCATGGCCAAAAACGTCAGTCCCGCCACGGCTGCCACGGCCACCGCCGCACTGCCGCAGCGATGGGCCACCAGCAAAATCACCGTCACCGCCAGCGTCAATGCCAGCCGTTCTCCCCATGGGCCGCTGGCCATCACACCGCCCAGCAGCACCAAAACAGTGGTGCCTGCCGCCACCAAATCGTCATTGGCGGCCGTCTCCATCTGCAAGCCCCTTTGCAACCACTGCTGTCCTCTGCAAAACATCCATCCAAACAATAATGCCAGCGCTCCTTCTGCCGCGCCGCGGATTGTTAAAAAAAGACTGCCTCCTTCCATCCATCCATATAATAAACCGCCCAGCACCAAAGCGCCGCCGCCCACAGCACCGCGGTACCAAAAACTGGTGTTGCGCCGCTTCACCAAAAAAAAATCCCAGACACCCAAAGCCGATAAAGCCATCAAATACATGGGCGCCCCCGTTGTCATGCCGCTTTGGGTATAGCCTAAAAACACTGCCCCTACAGCCAGATAAAAGGCTGTTCCCTGCCCCAAAAATGCGGCGCACCAAGCCGTCCCCATGGGGTTAAACTGATGAAACAGCAGCAATTTGCCAAAAAAGAAGCCGCAGCAGCCCATGGCCCATAACAGCCATTCTCGTCTTGGCACTGCCCATCGGTTTGCCTGTTTTTTTCTCTCTTTTTTCTGTGGAAAAATCACTTTTCCAAAGGCCGGTTCCAATCTGTTCAAAAAAATCGCCTCCTGTGGCCAGTATACCTTTTTTCAGTGGCATTTTTTTGTCAAAATACGCAGTAACTGCGCAAAAAAAACCGTTCTTTTTCAGCAAAAGCCGCCATTGTTTTTCAAAAGCCAAACCAATTTTGCCCTCTGGCGCAGCCCCGATGGAAAAGAAAAACAGCCGGCATCCTGATGGTTTCAGGATGCCGGCCGTCTAGTTTTTAATGAGTTTCTTTGTTTGTTTTATCCAGCCTCGTTTTCTCTCACCATTTTACAAGATAGGCCTCTTCTTCTGCGGCCCACTGCCAATGTTTGGCCCCTTCTTGGCGTTTTGGTTTTTTCCCTTCCTTTTTGTGTGCCGGCTCTTCCCTCTTCCGCCGTGTCAATTCTGCTTCCTTCTCCATCCGTCTCATGCGGTCGTACCGTTCTGAGTCCGACATTTTCTTTGACATAAAAACTCTCCCCTTGAAATCATATTGTATAAAAAAAAGAAAACTTTACTGTTATTATTGTTCAAAATTTCATTCTTGTCAAGAATAAATGAAAAAATCTATTGCGAAATGCTGAAAATAGTATATACTAATGATAGAATGAAAAATATATCATCGACATAACAATTTTATTGAAGGAGGTCCCGACATGAAGCAAAAACCAATCACCCTTTCCCGCGGCGATTTGGCAATTTTGGAATCCTACAAAGTTTTGGCCGAAGGCTTGGCCAACTATTTGGGCGAGGGATATGAAATTGTGGTCCACAGTTTAGGCAATTTAGAACATTCTGTCATTAAAATCATCAACGGTCATTACACCGGGCGCAAAGAAGGCTCCCCCATTACAGATTTGGGGCTGACCATGGCTAAAAACATCAATGAAAGCGGCCAAAAAAAATACATGGCTTATTTCAACAAAACTTCTAAAGGAGAGCCGCTGAAATCCACCTCCATCGCTATCATGGGCGAAAAAGGCGTGGTCATCGGGCTGTTATGCATCAACTTTTACATGGGAACTCCTCTTTCTGATATTTTAGCTTCTTTGGCGCCGGATAATAGCAACTATCACACACCGGCTTTTGCTGAAAGCTTTGTGGAAGATGTGGATGAACTGCTGAAAGTCAGCCTCAAAGAAGCCTCTGACCGGGTTTATAACGACCGCAGCATTGCCACTTCCAACAAAAACAAAGAAGTCATTGCCATTTTAAATGAAAAAGGCATCTTCAATTTCAAAGACGCCGTGGTGAAAATTGCCGATATGATGGGTATTTCCAAAAATACTGTTTACATGCACATCCGCAACCTCTCCAAAAACAATGGAGAAAATACCAAAAACAAAGAATGATCAAATCACAGTTTTTAAGGAAAAGCTGCAGCTTTGCTTTTTCCTAGCTGCGGCAACGGCAAGCCTTAAAAACCGCCTGTTTTAAACAGCCAAATGGCTGGAATCCTTTCAGGAGAAAGGGTTTCAGCCATTTTTTCTCATAAAACCCAGCCTGTTTGTTTGATGGCAGGCCAATTAAAAAAGCACGGCTTGCAGCTGCAAGCCGTGCTTTTTAATTGTGTCATCTGCTTGGAATCCTTCCAAACGCTTCTTATTTCATCACTGCAATGATTTCAACTTCGCAAAGCAGTTTCTTTGGCAGTTCTTTTACAGCAACGCAGGAACGAGCTGGTTTGCCGGTGAAGTATTTGCCATACACTTCATTGAAAGCAGCAAAGTCGTTCATATCTGCCAAGAAGCAGGTGGTTTTGATGACATCTTCATAGCCCAGGCCGTTTGCTTCCAAAATAGCGCCGATGCTCTTCATCACTCTTTCAGCCTGTTCGGTGATGTTGGTGCCAACGATTTCACCGGTGCCTGGCATCAGAGGAACCTGGCCGGAAGCGAACAGGAAGCCATTGGCAGCGATAGCCTGAGAATATGGACCGATAGCAGCAGGTGCTTTGTCTGTACTGGTTACTTTGAACATGGGAAACATCCTCCTTTAATAAAATACATAGAACTGATGGAACATTTTTTCCACTAAAGACATTATATACCTCTTACAATATTTCAGTCAATAGCATATTTTTTATTTGTCAGGTTTTTCTTCCATTTTTTTGCTGAATTCCAAATAATAGAATCCTGGCCCCTCATTTTTGGTTTGGTGGTCATACCAATAGTCCGTCTTTTTCTTTTCTTTGTCGTCTCTGACGAAAAAAGGGACCGGCATTCAGCCTTTCCCCATCAATATTTTTTTCTTTTTTCGTTTGAAAACCGGGAAACTCCTTCTTTTTTTTGTGGAAAAAAGCAACAGACAGCAATAACACACAAGTGTATTTCTACGGCGTATGTTTCCCGGCTTTTCCTAAAAAACGCTTATTTTTGTTCTGATATACAAACATTTAATGATTGAACCGGACAGGCAGAATTTTATATCAGAAACAAAAACCCGCCGCCCCAACGGGCGGCGGGTATGAAGTGGATCACAGGCGCCAGAATTCCTGCTCTCCAAAGAGCCAAAAATTAGTTAGATTCTTTTTCCGCGTTGTATTTTTTCAGCGCTTCGGTCAATTTTGGAATGATCACTTTGCAGTCGCCAACGATACCCAGGTCGGATACACCGAAGATGGCAGCGGTATCGTTTTTGTTGATGGCGATAACCAGTTCAGAGCTTTCCATACCAGCTACGTGCTGGATTGCACCGGAGATACCGCAAGCCAAATACAAGTTTGGACGAACGGTTTTACCAGTCTGGCCAACCTGTCTTGCAGATTCGATCCAGCCAGCATCTACGCAAGCTCTGGAAGAAGAAATTTCGCCGCCCAATTCTACAGCGCATTCTTTCAGCATATCGAAGCCTTCTGGGCCGCCGATCCCACGACCGCCGGAAACCAGTACTTTTGCTTCGGTGATATCAACGATCTTCTTGGTAGCTTTTACTTCTTCCAAGATTTCTACGTTCTTGTCAGCATCGGTAAATTCCACTTTGATGGCTTTTACTTCGCCCGTTTTGCTGTCGTCTTTTTTCAATGCAGCCATAACGCCTGGACGAACGGTAGCCATCTGAGGACGATGATGTTTGCAAAGGATGGTAGCCATGATATTGCCGCCGAAAGCAGGACGGGTCATAGCCAGCAGTTTGCCCACTTCTTCATCTTCGATGATGGAAAGACCAGTACAGTCAGCAGTCAAACCAGTGTGTACACGGCCAGCCACACGTGGAGCCAGGTCACGGCCGATGGAAGTTGCACCAAAGAGCACTACGTTAGGATCGCATTCTTTGATGACAGCGGTCAAAGCTTTTGCGTATGGTTCGGTCATGTAGATAGCCAATGCAGGATCATCTACAACAACAACTTCGTCTGCACCATATTTGTACAGATTTTTTGCTTCTTCGGTGATGCCGCTGCCCAATACAACGCCAACCACTTTTTCGCCCAAATCAGCAGCCAGTTTGGTTGCTTCGCCAATCAGCTCTTTGCCTACTTTAGCCAGTTTGCCGTCTCTTTGTTCTGCAATTACATAAATATCTTTACTCATGGTAGGTTGCTCCTCCTTCTTCAATTAGATAATGTGCTTTTCAACCAATTTGTCCATAATCGCCTGAACAGCTTCATCAGCCGTTACGTTAAGCACAGTACCAGCGCCTTTTGCCTGTTTGGTGAAGGATTTATATACGTTGGTAGGAGAGCCTTTCAAGCCGATGTTGGCAGGATCGAAGTTGTTTTTCAAATCTTCAAAGCCCAGCACTTTCACTTCTTTTTCGTAAGCATCTACGATACCGGAAACGGTCATGTATCTTGGTTTTGCCAGTTCGCTCAAAGCAGTGATCAAGCAAGGAGTCTGCACTTTGATCATGTGATATCTGTCTTCGAACTGTCTCTTTACGATCAGGGCTTTGCCGTCTACTTTGATGTCTTCGGCATAGCTTACCTGAGGAATGTGCAGCTGTTCTGCAATCTGAGGACCTACCTGAGCGGTGTCACCGTCGATTGCCTGACGGCCAGTGATGATCACATCGAAATCCAAAGTTTTCAGGCCTGCAGCGATGATGGTAGCCGTTGCGAAGGTATCGGAACCACCAAATGCACGGTCGCTGAGCAAAATAGCGTCGTCGCAACCCATAGCCAGTGCTTCTCTCAAAGCAACGTCAGCCTGTGGAGGACCCATGCAAACTACGGTTACGGTGCCGCCGGTCTGTTCTTTCAACTGCAGTGCAGCTTCGATGCCGGCTTTATCGTCTGGGTTGATGATGCTAGGAACACCATCACGGATCAGGGTATTCGTCTTAGGATCAAGTTTAACTTCTGTTGTGTCTGGAACTTGTTTAATGCATACAACGATTTTCATGTTCGTTCTCCTTCCGAAATTTCATTCTATTCTGGTTTCTCTCTGTTTGCGCAAGGATCAAACTTTCATGGAGCCGGAGATAATCATCTTCATAGCTTCCGAAGTACCTTCGTAAATTTCGGTGATCTTTGCATCTCTCATGGCTCTTTCTACTGGGTATTCACGGCAGTAGCCATAGCCGCCCATCAGCTGTACGCAGCCACGAGTTACTTCGTTTGCAACTTCGGAAGCAAACAGTTTGCACATTGCAGCCAGAGGCGCATAGTTTTCATGGTTATCTTTTGCAGTTGCAGCTCTCCAAACCATCAATCTGGCAGCGTCAACTTTGGTCTGCATTTCAGCCAGTTTGAACTGGGTGTTCTGGAATTTGTTGATGGTTTTGCCAAACTGTTTTCTTTCTTTGACATATTTCAGCACTTCGTTGATGGCGCCCTGTGCAATACCAACGCTCTGTGCGCCGATACCGATACGGCCGCCGCCCAATGCGGTCATGGCAATTTTGTAGCCCTGGCCTTCTTTGCCCAACAGTCTGTCTTTTGGTACACGCACGTTTTCATAAGTTACCGCACAGTTGGAAGCAGCGCGGATACCCATACGTTCGATGTTTTCGCTGACGGAAAGGCCTTCCATTTCTCTGTCCAAGATGAATGCGGACATGCCTTTTGGTCCAAGGGATTTGTCGGTCAAAGCAAATACAATGAAGGTATCTGCAAAGCCAGAGTTGGTGGTGAACATTTTCTGGCCGTTGATGATGTAATCGCCGTTTTCGTCTTTGTCTGCAGTGGTCTGTACGCCGGCAGCGTCGGTACCAGCGTTTGCTTCGGTCAAACCAAAGCAGCCAACTTTTGTTCCGTCAACCAGTGGTCTTAAAAATCTCTGTTTCTGTTCTTCGGTACCAAATTCGTTGATACAAGGGCAGCAAAGAGAAGTGTGTACGGAAAGAGTGATACCGGTAGAAGCATCTACTTTGGAAACTTCTTCCATAGCCAAGGTGTAGGTCAATACGTCTGCGCCTGCACCGCCGTATTCTTTGCTGTAAGGAATACCGAACATATGGCATTTTTGCAGTTTCTGAACCAATTCCATCGAATATTCTTCTTTTTCGTCCATTTCTTTGGCAATTGGTTTGATTTCGTTTTCAGCAAATTTGCGGAACAATTCTTGCTGAAGTAACTGTGTCTTTGTTAATTTAAAACCTTCCATTACATATTCCTCCTGTTTGATGTAATTTTTTGGGAACTGGTTGACTGTGTCGGGCTTCTGCTTCCCTGGGAAAATTTTCTCATACAAAATAGTTAGTGTGCGAAATATTTTGTAAAAAGGAAACACACGCAAGAAAACGTGTGCAAATTACCCACGGAGTCGTTGTTTGTCATGCAATTTAATACGGTCTGAAGCTGGTCCACTTGTTTGCCTCCTAACGCCAACAAGATTCCTTCCGACACCTTCTATCCACGTCTTACTTTAGCGTTTTGACACAAATTTGTCAATAGAAATTCTTTCTTTTTCCGGTGTTTTTCGCCTTTTTGTGATTGTTGGACAAAAAAAAGTTACGCTTTTGGTCAGTTTTCTAAAAACGTGGAAAATCAAGGGTTTTGGCCCTTTTTTTGCTCCAATAAAAAGGTATTGATGGCCTTCAGATAGTTCAAGATTCCGTTTCTTTCTTGCATAATTTCGAATTTTTCTTCAAAGGCAGAAAGGGGGATGGATTTCCGACCGCCATTTTTTGCCGCCTCCCAATATGTTTTCAGCACGTCAAAGGGCAGAAAGTAATATTTTCCTAACAAAGAAAAATGTACCAAAAGAAAGGAGATCCCTCCCTGTAGTAAAAACCGCTCCATAAAATCCACCTGATGGGCGTGGATATTTTGCAGCGGCAGATGGCTTTGTGTAGTTTCTTTGGCATCAAAACAAAGGCCGATGCCCTGGGCCATGCCAATGTAATCGACGGTGCTTTGGGCATCGAAATAAGCTTTTTTGATGGTATGTTTTTCGTTATCCACCTCCACCGGCGTGATGGGAGTTGGGATTTTTTGAATGATGGCCAAGTTTTTTTGGCGGTAAAAGTCATTGGTATAGTTGATGAGCATTTCCAGGGCGCTGCCCCGCAGGCCCCGGCTGTTCCAGTAACCCATGGCGCAGCTCCTTTCTGTGTGTTCTCTTTCTATAAATTAAAGGGTGATGATTTCTCTATTTTTCACAGCCTCATCCAGCAATGCCGGCAAACGGTCCAGATGTTTTTCAATGCCTTCAATGACCGACTGTTTCGGCTTTGTTTCCGGGTGTTTGGCCACAAAGATGGTGCAGCAATCTTCGTAAGGCTCGATGGATTTTTCAAAGGTGCCAATCTTTTTGCCCAAATCCACAATTTCCTGCTTATCCATGCCGCATAAGGGCCGCAGCACCGGCATGGTGCAAACGGCGTTGATGACTTCGATGGCCTGCATGGTCTGGCTTGCCACCTGGCCTACGCTGTCGCCAGTGATGAGGGCCTGGGCCTGGTTTTCTTTGGCAATCTGCTCTGCTGCCCGCATCATGGCCCGCTTGAGGAAAATGGTCAGTTTATCTTCCGGCACTTCTTCCAGCAAATACAGCTGAAGCTTGGTAAAGGGCACCACATGGAGGGTAAAAGAACCGGTAAACCGGGATAAAATTTCTGCCAGTTCCACCACCTTTTGCTTGGCCCGCTCGCTGGTGTACGGCGGGGAATGAAAATAGACTGCCTCCACTTCCACGCCACGCTTGGCCATCAGAAAGGTGGCTACAGGGCTATCAATGCCGCCGGAAAGGAGGCTGACACCTTTGCCAGAGGAGCCGTAGGGCAGCCCTCCAAAGCCTGGGATAAAGGTGGAATAAAGATAGGTGGCATTGCGCAGCTCCACATAGAGGGTTTCTTTTGGATGGTGGACATCCACCGTCAAGTGTTCCATGTGATCCAGCAGATATTCTCCCACCCGGGCAGAAATTTCGTTGGAATCCAAGGGGAAATTTTTATTGCTGCGCCTTGTCACCACTTTAAACGTGGTCTCTGTTTCGCCCACCATGGCCTGCATATGGGAAAGGGCCTTTTTCTCGATTGCTTCCATATCATTGGTATCCAGTTTCCAGCCGGGGCAGACTCCCAAAATCCCTAAAATGCAGGTGATTTTTGGAATCAGCAGTTCAAAATCCATCTCTCCGCCGCGGCTTTCCACCACCAAGCGCCCCTGTTCCCGTTCCACATAATAGGCGCCGTAAGGATCAATATTTTTGCGGATACTGTCCACCAGCCGGGTGATAAAGAGCTTTCTGTTTTTCCCCCGCATCACAATTTCGCCGTATTTGACAATCAGTACTTTTTCTTCCATGTTGTTCCTCTTTCTTTACCGTTTTCTGTTGAAGCGGCGCAGCATGGGCACCAGTTCTTCCAGCACCTTCACACATTCTTTGGCCTCTTCCACTGTGTTCATCCGGCAAAAGCTAAAGCGCAGCGAGCCGGTGATTTCTTCTTCCGTCAAGCCCATGGCGCCCAGCACAGCGCTGTGGGTTTTCTTTTTGGTGTTGCAGGCACTGCCGGCAGAGGCAAAAATGCCCCTGTCCTCCAAGGCGTTTAAGAGCACCGGCCCCCGCAGGCCGTCAAAACGGATATTGAGCACATAGGGACTGGCGTTTTCCAAGGTATCGCCGTTTAGATGGGTGCCTTCCATCTGCAAAATCCCCTCGGCCAAGGTGCGTTTGACTTCCAGCACATGGGCATGGTGTGCCTCTAAGTTGGCATAACTTTCCTTGGCTGCCAACGCCAGCGCCGCGGCCCCGGCCACGTTTTCCGTCCCCGGCCGCTGCCCCTGCTGGTGGCCGCCGCCAAGCATCAAGGGTTTTACCCGCAAGCCCTTTTTCCGGTATAAAAAGCCCAATCCCTTGGGCGCATGAAACTTATGGCCGCTGGCGCTCAATAAATCAATCTTTGCCCGCTGCACATGGATGGGCGCCTTGCCAAAGCCTTGCACCGCATCCACATGATAAATGGTGTCGGGATTTTTTTCTTTGATGGCTTTGCCCATGGCTTCGATGTCGTGGATGGTGCCCGTTTCGTTATTGATGAAGATGGTGCTGACCAAGATGGTGTCGGGGCGAAGGGCATTTTTCACCGTTTCCGCATCCACCTTTCCCCGCTCATCCACCGGCAAAAATTCCACTTCAAAGCCTTCTTTTGCCAACTCCTCAAAGGGCAGGCGGATGGCCGGATGCTCCACCTGGGTGGTCAGCACGTGTTTGCCGCTTCTGTGATAGCCTTTGGCCGTGCCAAAGACGGCCCAGTTATTGCTTTCCGTGCCGCCGCTGGTGAAAAAAATCTCCTCGCCGCTTTGGGCATGGATACAAGAGGCCAGGGTATTGGCCGATTCCTTCAAGATTTTTTCCCCCTCCATGGCCAGACGGCTGCCGCTGGCGGGGTTGGCGTATACGTCCAAAAGCAGCCGGCCAAAGAGCTCTGCCACCTCCGGCAAGGCCCGGGTGCTGGCTGCGTTATCAAAATAAATCATGGTTCTTCTCCTTCTAATCGGTCCAGCAAAATGGCAATGGATGCCATGCCGGCCGTTTCTGTCCGCAAGATCCGTTTGCCCAGTGTGACGGGATTCCATCCGTTTTCCATGGCTTTTTCCACTTCAGAACCGGAAAAACCGCCTTCCGGCCCCACAAAGAGGCCAACGGAATTGCCCGAAAATCCCCGAACTGCCATGGAAACGGTGCGTTTTTCTTCCTTTTCATAGGCAAACAATGCCAAGTCCATTTCTTTGGCCTGCTGCACCGCCTGGCCAAAGGTGCGCACATCCTCGATTTTGGGGATGATGCCCCGCCCCGACTGCTTGGCGGCGGCTTCGGCGATTTTTTGCCACCGCTCCCTCTTCTTTTGGGCGTCTTTTCCGCTCAGTTTCACAACACAGTGCTCTGTGGCCACCGGCACAATGGAAGAAACGCCAAGCTCTGTGCATTTTTGGATGATCAGCTCCATTTTGTCCGCCTTTGGCAAGGCTTGAAACAAGGTCACCTTCGTCTTTGGCTCGCTTTGGGAGGGATGACTTTCTTCCACATACAACAAGGCACTGTTTTTCTCCGCCTGCTCCAGACGGCAAAGATAATCCATGCCGCATCCGTCGCAGACTTCCACCCGCTCCCCTTCTTTGGCTCGCAGCACCGTCAGCAGGTGATGGGCGTTTTCGCCGGTGAATGCAATCTTCGGCAAGTTGATTTCTTCTTTGGAAACAAAATATCTGGGCATTCTTTATCCCTCATACCGGCTGGCAATGGCCACCCAGTCTTTCTCTCGTTTGATGTCAAGAATCCGAAACCCGTTTTCCTGCAAAGCTTTTTCCACATCCTTTAACCGTTCGCTGATGATGCCGGAGGAAATGAAAATCCCTTCTGGTTTAATCATTTTGGGCACCATGGCCGACAGGGCAATGATGATATCGGCCACAATATTGGCCTCTACCACGTCGTAAGCTTGGCCGCTAAAACGGGCAATGAGCCCTTCGTCTTCCAGGATATTTCCGGCATAGACGTGATATCGGTCGGCAGGGATGGCGTTTCGTTCCATGTTTTCCGTCACCACCTGCACGGCGTTGGGGTCAATGTCCACCGCTTCGGCGCTTTTTGCCCCCAACAGCAGGCTTGCAATGGACAAAATGCCGCTGCCGCAGCCAATATCCAGCACCCGGTCGCCTTCTTTTAAATACGTTTCCATTTCTTCCATACAGCAGCGGGTGGTTTCGTGGGTGCCGGTGCCAAAAACATGGCCCGGATCAATGTTCAACACTGCCCGGCCTTCGTTGTCGGCTAACTCCTCCCAGCTGGGTTTTACCATCAGTTTCTGCCCCACCGGGAAAGGTTTAAAATATTTTTTCCAGTTATTGGCCCAGTCTTCTTCTCGGATGTTTTTCATGGATACCGTCAAGGGCCCCAGATCCAGTTCTTTTTCCGTTTCCAGCAACGCCTTTGCAGCACTTTTGACGGCGGAGATGGTTTCGGCGCCATGGATGTTATCCCGGACAAAAAACGTCACGCCGGCCGGATGCGCAGCTTCTGCTTTCACCAGCCCGTCCTCGATATAGTCCCACTGGCGGTTGGGATCGTCTAAAAACGCCTGAAACTCGTCGGGATCATGGACCATCATGCCAGTGACACCGCATTCCATCAATAAGGCGCTGGCCGCTTCCAGCCCTTCTTTCGTTGTTTCCAAAAACACTTCCAGCCAATCCATGCTATCTTGCCTCCCGTTTTTTCTTTCGCATTCGTTCCTTTGTTTCGCTGTCCACCCGGTTGGATTCGATGATTTTTTGCAGGGCCCGGCGATAAGTCTCTGTTTCCAACGTCGTTTCCATCAGCCACGCCTCTGTCTCCTTTGGAAAATGGACATAGGCCACACTGATGCCCCAGGCCACCGCCATGCTGACATAATACGGCGTCACATCCGTTCGTTCATAAGCCGCCAGCACCCGGGGCAAAAAAGACGGCGTCATCAGTTTGGAGAGGGAAAAAACGGCCGCCGCCCGCCGGTCATATTCCGCCCCGCTAGACCAATAAGGCGTCAAAAACTGCCAGAGGGCTTCTCTTTCTTCCTCTGTTTTCACTGGAAAATGGCTGCAAAGCCCGTCGCAAATGGCCCAGTTATCAAGCTTTGGCAAAAACGCTTCCAAAAGCATAAGCCGCTTTTCCAGCTCCATCTTGCCTTCTCCCAGCACCAGCGCCCCCAAAAGTTTTTCTTCCAAAGAATCCATCTGGCAGGCCAAATAGGCGCTTCCCGTTTCTTTGGCCATCTCTTTTGCTTTTTTGCGCAGCTTTACCATCCGCACCCCATAAATGGGGCTGCCGGTGGGAATCAGTTTTTGCTGAAAGAGCCGAAAGGACGGCTCTGCTTCCTGTGTCAAAAATTGCTGGACTTCTGCTTCCAAGGCTTCTTTCATCGTCCCTTCCTCCTTCCAAACACATTACATTTTAGTGTATCATAAAAGTTTTTCTTCTGCAACCAAGGCAAAGGAAAAACGGCTGCCTTTTGCCGCCGTTTCCTAGGAAAACAAAGATGGCTGCAACCCTCACAACCATGGGATTGCAGCCATTTTTCCGTTGGCAGAAGTTATTTTCTTTTGGGAAACGATTGTACTTTCACAACCGTTTTTGCTCTTTCGCTTTTAGAGCACTTGTTTTGCCATTTTGCATACGGGATAGCCGATGATGGCCACGAGGATGGCTTTGACCACATTAAAGGGACCAACGGCCAAGAGCACCAGTGTTTTCAAATCCACCACATGGCTGTTGACGGCCTGGGCCATTTCCACAAAGGCTTCCACCGGCGCACCAAAGGCCACCGCAAAGGCCGGAATCAGCACATAATAGTTAAACACACAGGCCACGGCCACCATGCAAACGGTGCCAAGCACAACGCCTTGTACATAGCCCAGCAGATTTTTGTGTTTTTTAAAACAAATGCCCATGGGCAGCACCAGGGCAACGCCCACCAGGAAGTTGGCCAGTTCCCCAACGCCTGCCGTGCTGGTTTTCAGCAAATGGAGCAGGTTTTTCACCAGCTCAATCATCACCCCGGCCACAGGCCCCATGGTAACGGCGCCCACCAAAGCCGGCAGATCGCTGATATCCAGCTTCAAAAACGAGGGAAAAATCGGTAACGCCAGCTCGAACATCATCAGCACAATGGACACGGCGCTGAGCATCCCAATTTTCACCACTTGCTTCGTATCCATCCGTTTTACAGATTGTTTTTTTACTGCTGCTGCTTGATCCATGCTTGTTTCCTCCTTAGACATTCATTTGTAAGAATGACAAGGTTCTTCGTCTGCGTATGAAAAAAGCGCCCCGAAATCATTCAGGGCGCTTAAAAACGCATTGGAAAACGACACAAACGTGTCTTTTTTCTTCTCCCATCCAGACTATACTGTCGGTTTTGGAATTGCACCAAATCAACCGCCAAAGCGGCTCGTGGACTATACCACCGGTCGGGAATTGCACCCTGCCCTGAAGAACTTTGTATTCTGTTTTCCTCTACAGTATAGCACAGATTTTTCTTGTGTCAATGTTAAATTTCGGTCACCAGTTTTTTCAATGCCTGTTTGGCTTCTTTGGGCAGTTTATCATAGCCGCCTTTTTCCGTGTCTCTGGAAACCACAAATTTCAGCCGGTCATTCAAACGGGCCAACAGGGTGGATTTGTATTCCACATCGTTCATATCCGGCACAAAGCCTTCCATTTCCATGATTTCCAAATCACTGAAGTTCCCCCATGGATGGAAATCGGCTTTTCCTTCCACCACCGCTTCAATGCAAGAGAGTGTCACTTCTTTTGGAATCTTTTTCTCCATCAAAAAGCCGGTGTTTAACACATAGCAGTCCACGTTTCTTTCGGCAAAGAGCTGTTTAAACTTCTCATAGTCGTTGACCAGTGGATAGGTGCGGAAGGGGTTTGCATAGCTTTCAAACACCAATGCATCGGGATCTACCCCTGGAGCCAGCCGTTCTGCTGTGGTCCGCTTGGTGGCCAAAGCTGCTCCCATGACAGAAGAAAGCACAGCGCCTTTTACTTTTAAAATCGGCGGCAGCGCCGGGTCTTTCATCAGCCAGAAAATGGCGTTGATGGGTTCATCAATTTTATCCACCCGGTTGGGGCTCCAAAGCTTGCTTTTGATGGCGCGGCCGTTGCCGTTACGCAAATCTTCCGTCACCAGCACCACCCGGCCGTGGTCATCCACCGTGGCCCCCACATTCTGCACCGAAAGCAGATATTTATTGTCCTCGCTGACCATGGGATAATCCTGGGTTTTATCAAAATAAGACGGCTCCAGCGCCACCGAAGAACCATCGGCTGTGCTGATGATAAAAGCATCGTCATGGAGCACCGTCACATCATACTTTCCGTCATGTTTGGCATGGGTGATGGTGGATTTTCCGGAACCGGAAAGGCCAAAGACGCCCACCACAAATTTTTTGCCATCCGGCAAGTTATACCGCTTTTGGCCGCCATGGCAGGAGGCAAAGCCGTTGCGGTTTGCAATGCCCCAGGCCAGTGTCAAGGTGCCCTTTTTCAGCTCCCCAAAATAGCGCATCCCCAGCACACAAGCACAGTTATGTAGCGGATCAAAGAAAGCCAGCCCCAAGGGATAATCGGGATGGGACCAGTCGGGATCGGCAAAGAAATAAATGTCCCCTTCGTTTTCCAGCCGTTTGGAATGGCTATACATTTTCGTATAATCGCCGGTGATGTATTGGAAGTTTAACAGCCAGTTATACATCAACACTTCATGGCGTTCTGGAATCAGCAAATGGGCCTTGATCATGAAATCTTCATGAAGCCCAATATAGGCCGCCGTATGATACATCTTTTTATAGCGGGAAGCATAAACAGCGTCTCGAATTTCGCTGACAATTTTTTTCACATCCACGCCCGGTTCCCCGGCAATGCGGCGGGCGGCGGCGGTGCGGCCGGTAATGGCGCCGTCGTTAAACAAAATGACGCGGCTGCCTTCTTCCAAACCAATTTCTTCGGGACGCTCCACCATCAAATCGGTGATGACCGTACCCGGTGCCTGACAAGCCAGTTTATAACTTTCTTTTAAAGAGTTGATTTTTACCACATTGTTACCGTAAAAAGCCGTTTCAATGGTGGTCCGGGCAGCAGAAAACAAGGGGTTATCTGCTTTGATTTCGTCCCACCGAAAACCATATCGTGTCGCCATGGACACTCCTCCTTTCTGTTCTCCTCTGTTTAGTCGAGATTGCGAATCATTTCTTCCAACAATACCATAGAATTTTCAATGGCAATGGATTTAAAAGTTTCATAACTCATGCTGCCTGCATCATCGGCGCTGTCGCTGATGGAGCGGATCACCACAAAGGGCACTTTGTTGATATAGCAGGTATGGCCAATGGCCGCCCCTTCCATCTCCACACAGTCGCCGCCAAAAGAGGTGCGCAGCCGTTCTTTGACTTCGTTGGAAGCCACAAACTGGTCGCCGCTTACCACATGGCCGGTCATCACCTGTTTGCCCTCCAAAATGCTGCCGGCTTCCAGCGCCAGCGTCACCAAAGCCTCGTCGGCGGGAAAAATGCTCTTTTCCATCCGGGGGATGGTCCCCGCCGGATCTCCCAGCGCCGAAACATCCACATCCCATTGCTGCACCGTTTTGGAAAGCACCACATCGCCAATGTGCAGCCCGTTTTTTAACCCGCCGGCAACACCCACATTGATCACACAATCCACCCCAAAGTGGTCAATCAAAA
>CALWLF010000060.1 GCA_944381455.1 uncultured Clostridia bacterium
TTGAGAAAACTATACTGGTTTTTTCTAGGAAAGTCAATGGTTTTGGGCGTCAGTTTACAAAATGGTTACAAATTTGTTACATTTGTACAGGAACTTTTGCAGAAATTTTGTCGTATAATTGCTGCGCTGTTTTTGTGTCAAAAACCAAATATTGATTCAGCACCATCTGGTCGCTGCCATAGGTGTTTTCTTCTTGTAATGTCAAAGAAAGACGTCTGACGCCAAAGATTCGTTCGATGGCTCCCTGCCGCAAGGAGAGGGAGGCAATGGCTTCATAAGGAAGCTCGATATGGTTTTTTCGTCCGGTTTTCATCCAAAAGGAAAGAGACGTTTCTCCAAAACAAAACGTGACTCCATGCCAAAAGAAAAATAGATAGCCATAACAAAGCACCACAAAAAGCAGAAATAACCGGCCCAGTAAATAGGCCGAGGCCAGCTTGCTGGGAGACAACAAAAGCGCCAAAAGAAAAAAGGCCAACAATGCCGCCGTCGCTTTTAAGGTGGAGACGGCAATCAAAAAAGAATGTGGCCGCAACTGGTCATTCATTGAGAAAACCTCCTTATTTTCGTGTGATAAAAAGCAATACTTAGATTTTACCAGTATTTTACCTGTTTCACAAGCAAAACAGAAAAAATTTGGCTTTTTTCTCGTTTGACGGTTGACCTTTTGGGGGAAAGGGACTATACTAAATAAGGAGTATTGGTAAAGAGAGAACAAGGAAAGAGGTGAATGTTATGGAAGCTGGCAGTAGTTGTTGTGCGGAAGGCGTTCCGCCGCGATGGTGTAAAACAAAACAAAGCGAAGCCGCAGCCATGACAGGTTCGCCTCTTGGAAGAAAATAGATTCTAAGGCGTGCCTTCTTTCGATGTGTCTGCGGTGGTCGTTGTTGAAAACGAAAAGCAGACTTTTTTTATTGAAAAAAAGAAAGAAACGAGGGACACAGCTTTGGAGGAGAATGGTTACGGGGAATTATTGGCCTTACTGGAGCGAGGGAAACTGGCAGAATTAAAAGTCGTGCTCAATGAGAAGAACCCGCCTAATATTGCCGAATTTTTTGAAGAAGTGCCGCAGGAAAAACGGTTATTGGTCTTTCGGCTATTGACCAAGGATAATGGCGCCGATACGTTTTCTTACATGGACAGCGATATGCAAGAGGACATCATCAATGCCATCACCGACGCCGAAATGCGCCATATCATGGACGAACTGGCCATGGACGATGTGGTGGATTTTTTGGGCGAAATGCCGGCCAATTTGGTCACCCGCGTCCTGCGTAATACGGACGAAGATACAAGAAAAATCATCAATCAGTTTTTAAACTATCCAGACGACAGCGCCGGCAGTTTGATGACCATTGAATTTGTGCAGTTCCACCACGATATTACCGTGGGAAAAGCCATGGAGCAGCTGCGCAAAACAGGCGTGGATAAGGAAACCATCTACAACTGCTATGTGGTAGATTCCAGGCGAAAGCTGATTGGCATGATTTCCTTGCGGACGTTGTTACTCAGCAAAGATGAAACCATTGTGGGCGACATCATGGAAGAAGACGTCATCTATGTCCACACCCTGGACGACCAGGAAGATACGGCGGCCTTGTTCAAAAAATACGGACTCATTGCACTGCCGGTTGTGGATAACGAGCGGCGGCTGGTGGGGATTATCACCGTGGATGACATTGTGGATGTCATCGAACAGGAAAACACGGAAGATATCGAAAAAATGAGTGCCTTGCTTCCTTCGGAAGAGGAGTATTTGAAAACCAGTGTGCTGACCTTGGCCAAAAACAGGATTGTTTGGCTGTTGGTGCTGATGGTTTCGGGCACCCTTTCCAGTGCCATTATTACGGGGTTTGAATCGGTGCTGGCCTCTTCGGTTGCCCTTGCGGCCTTTTTCCCTATTTTGATGGGTACCGGCGGTAATGCCGGAAGCCAAGCCTCTACGCTGATTATCCGCGGGATGGCTGTGGGGGATATTGAGCCAAAGGACGTGCTGAAAGTAGTTTGGAAAGAACTGCGGGTTGGCATGATTGCAGGGACGGCCTTGGGCGTTGCAAATTTCATCCGGATTTTGATTATCAACGATGTGTCCTATATGATCAATTTCACCGTTTCTTTCAGTATGGCCATTACGGTGGTGCTGGCCAAAGGGGTGGGCTGTACGTTACCCATTTTGGCAAAGAAGATGCACCTGGACCCGGCCATTATGGCAGGACCTCTGATTACGACAGTGGTAGACTGTTTGGCTCTTTTGATTTTTTTCAATGTAGCAAAAGTATTAGCGCTTTGACGTTTTCAACCGGCAGGCGAACAATCGCTTTGCCGGTTTTTTGCGGAAAAAAACAAAGGAGGTTATCAACATGGAGAACAGAACAGAACGGTTTTTGGTATGGCAAAAATGGCTTACAAAGGGCAAGCTTTTGGAATTGAAACAGGAATTGAACGAACAAAACCCAGCCGACTTGGCGGCGTTTTTGGAAGAACTGCCAAAGGAAGATTGGCTTGCGGTATTTCGGCTTTTAAGCAAGGATTTGGCCGCTGATACCTTTTCTTATATGGATAGCGATATGCAGCAGCACATTGTGGAGGCCCTGACAGAAGGGGAAAGCCGGTTTTTGTTGGAAGAAATGGCGCCGGATGATACAGTGGACTTTTTAAGCGAGATGCCGGCCAATTTGGTCACCCATTTGCTGAGCGGCGTTGCGCCGGAAAAACGGCAGGAGTTAAACCGGCTGTTAAACTATCCAGAAGACAGCGCCGGCAGTTTGATGACCACAGAATTTGTCTCTTTGCAAGAAAAGCGGACGGTGGGCGAGGCCCTGGCCTATTTGCGCCAGGTGGCCGCCGACAAAGAAACCATCTACCAATGCTATGTGGTCAAAGATGGCCGGATTTTGGTGGGCGTCATCTCCTTGCGCGCCCTGCTGTTAAGCCAGGATACCGATGTACTTTCTGATATTATGGAAGACGATGTGGTGTCCGTTTCTACACTGGATGACCAGGAAGAAGTGGCCGCAGTCTTTAAAAAATACGACCTCATTGCCGTGCCGGTGGTGGATAACGAAAACCGGCTGGTGGGGATGATCACCATTGACGATATGGTGGACGTCATGGAAGAAGAAAACACGGAAGACATGGAAAAAATGAGCGCCTTGATTCCGTCGGAAGAAGAATATCTGAAAAGCAGTGTGTGGGATTTGGCCAAACATCGACTGATGTGGCTGATGGTGCTGATGATTTCCGGCACCGTTTCCAGTGCCATCATCACAGGGTATGAGTCTATTTTGGCAAGCTCTGTCATTTTGTCCTCCTTCTTCCCCATTTTGATGGATACCGGCGGCAATGCCGGCAGCCAGTCTTCGACGCTGATTATCCGCGGGATGGCTGTGGGGGAAATCCAGATGAAAGATGTGCTGAAGGTGGTTTGGAAAGAGATCCGGGTTGGCGTTGTGGCTGGGGCCTTGCTGGCTGTGGTAAACTTTGCAAGACTGGCCCTGTTCCATACGGCGCTGATGGTAAACCTCACCGTATCGGTCAGCCTCTTTGCCACGGTCATTGTATCGAAAACCATTGGTTCTTTGCTGCCCATGGCGGCCAAAAAGTTAAAATTTGATCCGGCCATCATGGCAGGGCCGCTCATTACGACGGTGGTGGACGCCACCAGTTTGGTGATTTTTTTCCACATTGCAAAGGTGTTGGTGCTTTGACAGCAGAGCTGTTTCTCAAAATTTTCAATTTTGAGAAGGTAACAGCAGAAAGAAAAGAAGTTCCTGGGTTTTACAGCTACGAAACTTCTTTTCTTGTCCTCGGCCAAACTGAATTTGGCCTGCGGATGAAAGGTGGGGCAAAGCCCCACGCCCGAAAGGCGGCAAAGCCGTTTTTCAAAATGAAAAAGGAAGTTCCAAAGGCTGGGTGTTGGAACTTCCTTTTTTGCTTGTTAAAATTTCCGAAACAGCCGCAGCAGCAATGGCTGACGGATGTCCACCGCTTTTTGGGGGCACAGCTCCTGACAGCAATAGCAGCGGATGCAATGCTCCAGATCAATCTGGGGCAGGTGGTCTTTCATGGTCAGCACCTTGGCCGGACAGTTGGCCACGCAAACGCCGCAGCCGACGCATCGGTCCGGGCGGAAGGTGGGCTTTGGATGGAGGTTTCGTTTCACAAAGCCTTCCAAAAACTTGGGCGGGTGGTTGCCCAGAAAATGAATGCTTTCCGTTTGGGGAATTTCAAAAGAAGCGGGGCGCAGTACTTCCAAATCGTCGCCCACAAAGGTCAAGTCTTTGGCCAAAGCAGGGCAAAGGCCACGGGATACCATCTGCCGCCCCATGGGGAATTCCTCCAAAGGTAAGCCGATGAAATCGGCGGCGCATAAGTCCAGTTCATAGGGGCTTTCCGACGCCAATAACGCCCCCAAGGCCTTCGCGTTTCCGCCGGTGGGGCCATGGCCTTCCATGCCGACGACGGCATCCAAAAAGGAAAGGGTGGGCTTGGCATAGCCGCAGATATCCAGCAGACAGTCGGCAAAGACTTCCGGCTGGGGACAGCGGAAATGATATTCGGCCTTGACGGTGCCGGGGATGATACCAAACAAATTTTTGGTGGCCCCGGTCATTTTTGTCATGCAGTGGGCTTTCAGCTTGGCCACAGAAAAAATATGGTCCACCTCTGTGACGTAACGGCCCACGATGATGTGTTTGAGGAGTTTCCCTTCGGGAAAGTCCACTTCTGTTTGGGCGGTATCAAAGTTTAAGGTGGCCCCGGTGCGCTCGGCCACCGCATTCATGCCGGTGGTCTGGTAGACTTTTTTTAATAACGCCGGCAAAAAGGGGCCGCCGGGACTATCGCCAATCATAACCTGACAGCCGTGCTCTTGCAAAAGCTCCGTCAGGGCCTGCACCACGGAAGGATGGGTGGTGGCGGCTTCTTCTGGTTTTTTTGCCATAATCAAATTGATTTTTAATAACACCGTTTCGCCTGCCTTGCAGTAACGAGAAAGGCCGCCCATCTGGTCGATGGCCGTTTGGAGCCGTTTTTTGACGGTGGAAAGGTCATAGGTGTCGCAATGGGAAACAGAGATCATATGTTGTCACTCCTTTCAGCAATCCTTAAGAAAATTGTAACACAAAACGGCAACAGAAACACATTTTTTTGTGGGCAGAATCTGTAAAACTATGGTATAATGAACAAAATGCCGTTTGCGGCGATTTTTGGAAGAAGATAGAGACTAGAAAAACGGCTGATGGCAAAGAGAGGTCATATGGCTGTTTTTTCGTTGCAAAAAAGAATAAGGAGTTTATGACCATGATCGGATATGAAAGATTAAACCCCATGCAGCAGCGGGCGGTGGACAAAACGGAAGGACCGGTGCTGATTTTAGCCGGGGCTGGCAGCGGCAAGACCGGGGCGCTGACGGTGCGGGTGGCAAGACTTTTGGAGCAGGGGGTGCGGCCTTATCATATTTTGGCCATCACCTTCACCAATAAAGCCGCCAGAGAAATGCGGGAACGGGTGGACGCCTTGGTGGGCGAAGCGGCAAGGGATGTATGGATCAGCACGTTTCACTCCACCTGCGTGCGGATTTTAAGAAGAGAAATAGAGGCCCTGGGCTTTACGAAAGAATTCTCCATCTATGATACCAAGGATATGGAGCGGGCCATGAAGGACGTTTTTGCCAGGCTTGGCTTTTCGTTGCAGGATAAAACCTTCCCCTTCAAAGGCGTTTTGGCAGAAATTGGCCGGGCCAAGGAGGAACTGATTTCTCCTTCTCAGTATGCGGCAGAGGCAAACGGCGATTTTCGCAGGACAAAAATTGCCGCCTGCTACCGGGAATACCAGCGGAAGATGAAGGCGGCCAATGCCTTGGACTTTGACGATTTGATTTATCAGACGGTGCTGCTGTTTCAAACGGTGCCGGAAGTGCTGGAAAAATATCAGGAACGGTTTCGCTATATCATGGTGGACGAATATCAGGACACTAACACCAGCCAGTATCTGTTGGTCCGCTTGCTGGCCGACAAATACAAAAACCTTTGTGTGGTGGGGGACGACGACCAGAGCATTTATGCCTGGCGCGGGGCCAACATCCGCAATATTTTAGACTTTGAAAAGGATTTCCCAGGGGCCACCACCATCAAGCTGGAGCAAAACTACCGCTCCACCAAAACCATTTTGCAGGCGGCTAACGGCGTCATTGCCCATAACACCGAGCGCAAGGACAAAACCCTTTGGACTGAAAACGCCACCGGTAATCAGCTGCATTTGCACCGGGCCGACAGCGAATATGACGAGGCCCGCTATGTGGCAGAAAAGATCGAGTCCTTGGTGGGCCGGGGCAGACGTTATGGCGACTTTGCCGTTCTTTACCGCACCAACGCCCAAAGCCGGGTGTTAGAAGAACAGATGGTGCGCCGGGGGATTCCCTATCGCCTTTGCGGCGGCACCCGGTTTTATGACCGAAAAGAAATCATGGATTTGTTGGGCTATTTAAAAGTCCTGGCAAACCCGGCCGACGACATTGCCTTAAAGCGGATCATCAATGTGCCCAAGCGGGGCATTGGCGACACGTCTGTGGAAAAAGTGGCCCTCTTTGCCGAAGAGAAGGGCATCTCCCTTTACGAAGGTCTGGGCCGCATTTCGGAAATGGAAAAAATGGGCAATCGGGGCAAAAAGATGGAAGAATTTCTCGATTTGATGGAAACGCTCCGAGACGAAAAAAGCCAGCAAAGCCTGCCAGATTTTTTGGAACTGGTTGCAACAAAAAGCGGCTATTTGGAAATGCTGGATTTGGAAGGGACAGAAGAGGCCGAAGGGCGGAAAGAAAACATCGAAGAATTTATTTCCAAAGCGGCAGAATTTGCCAAGAACTATTTGGAAGCCACATTGGAGGACTTTTTGGAAGAAATTTCTCTGGTGGCCGATGTGGATAGTTATGATGAAGCAGAAGAAGCGGTGGTGCTGATGACGTTACACAGCGCCAAAGGGCTGGAATTTCCCTTTGTGTTCCTCTGCGGCATGGAAGAAGGGCTGTTCCCCGGCTATCGGGCCATGGTCAGCGGCGATGACAAGGACATCCAAGAAGAACGACGTCTTTGCTATGTGGGGATCACCCGGGCGAAAGAAGAGCTGTTTTTAACCCACGCCAGAAGCCGGATGCAAAACGGCCAAACCCAGTATAATCCCCCTTCTCGCTTTTTGACGGAGATTCCTTTGGATTTGGTGGAAGTGCAGGCCAGAAGCCGCCAAAGTTTTGTCCCCACCTCTCCCCGGATCAACGCCGGGCGCAAAAACGGCTATGAAATGGCTGGCGGTGTGGGGTTAAACGCCGCCTATGGCTTAATGCCCAAGGAGCCAAAGACCATCCCGGCCCCTCAGCAAGTCTCCCTCTCCTTTGCCGAAGGGGATCAGGTGCGGGCGCCCAAATATGGCATCGGCACCGTCAAGGCCATCCGCCCCGCCGGGGCCGATTATGAAGTGGAAGTGGCCTTTGGCGGCAAGGGCACGAAAAAATTTATGGCAAACCTTTCGAAACTGATTAAAGTGGAGGTCTGAAGATGGACAAACTGGAACGCATGAAAGAACTGGTTGCCACATTGACTGCGGCATCGAAAGCCTATTATCAGCAAAACGAAAGCCCGCTGACGGACTTTGCCTATGATAAACTCTATGACGAATTGGTGCAGCTGGAACAAGAAACGGGCACCATTTTATCCCAAAGCCCCACCCAGCAGGTGGGTTATCAAGTGTTAGAAGGGCTGACGAAGGTGCGCCATGCCAAGCGGATGCTGAGTCTGGATAAAACAAAAGAGGTGGGCAAACTGGAAGAATGGCTGGGCAATGAGACGGGCATTCTCTCTTGGAAACTGGACGGGCTGACCATTGTGCTGCGCTATGAAAACGGCACATTGGCCCAGGCCGTCACCCGCGGCAACGGCGAAGTGGGAGAGGACATCACCCATAACGCCAAAGTGTTTTCCAATCTGCCTTTGAAAATTCCGTTTTTGGGAGAACTGGTGCTGCGGGGGGAAGGGATCATTCCCTTTGGAGAATTTGAACGGATCAACGAGGCATTACCCGACGAGGAAAAATATAAAAATCCCCGCAATCTTTGCAGCGGCACCGTGCGGCAGTTAAACAGCGAAATTGCCGCCGAACGAAACGTACGGTTTTATACTTTTACGCTGGTGAGCGCTGCGGGAGCCGATTTGCCGGACGAAAAAGACAAACAGCTTTCCTGGCTTGTGGACCTGGGTTTTCCGGTGGTGGAATACCGTCTGGTGACGGCCCAAACGGTGGCCGAGGCCGTGCGGGATTTTGAAGCAAAAATTCCACAAAACGACTTTGCCTCCGATGGCTTGGTGCTGACGTTTCAAAGTGCCTCTTACGGCGCTTCTTTGGGGGAAACGTCCAAGTTTCCCAAAGACTCCATTGCTTTTAAATGGAAGGACGAGACGGCTCAGACGACGCTGTTGGAGATGGATTGGAGCACATCCCGGACGGGGCTCATTAACCCGGTGGCCGTCTTTTCTCCGGTGGAACTGGAAGGGACCACCGTCAACCGGGCTTCGGTCCACAATGTGAGCATTTGTAAGGAATTACAGCTGGGGATCGGCGACCAGCTTTTGGTCTATAAAGCCAATATGATTATTCCGCAGATTGCAGAAAACCTCACCCGTTCCGGCAACCTCACCATTCCCACCCACTGCCCTGTCTGCGGCGGCGAAACGGAAATCCGTGCCCTCAAAGACGGCGAGGCCCTCTATTGCACCAACCCCAACTGTCATGCCCAGCGGGTGAAAAGCTTAAGCCATTTTGCCTCCCGCGATGCCATGAACATCGAAGGACTGTCGGAAGAAACCATCAAAAAATTTGTGGAACAGGGCTTTGTGGAAACGTATGTGGACTTGTTTCACCTGGACCAGTATGGCGAGGCCATCATGGCCATGGAAGGCTTTGGGGAAAAAAGCTGGACCAAGTTACAAGGGGCCATTAAAAAGGCAAAACAAGTGCCCATGGCTAATTTCCTTTACGCCCTGGGCATCAACCATGTGGGGTTAAGCAATGCCAAGCTCCTTTGCCAGGCGGCCGATTTTGATATGGAAACCATCCAACATATGACCGAGGAGGAGTTACAGGCCATCGACGGCTTTGGCGCCGTCATTGCCCATAGCGTCCACAGCTATTTTGCAGATGAAAGAAATCAAGCTTTGCTCCAAGAAGCCCTTTCTTTCCTTCAACTGCAAAAACCGGAATCTTCCACCCAGAGCCAGAAACTTTTGGGCATGAGCTTTGTGGTGACTGGCGACGTGCATCTGTTTCAAAACCGGAAGGAATTGCAGGCAAAAATTGAGTCTTTGGGCGGTAAAGTGACCGGAAGCGTCACAGGGAAAACCGTCTGTCTCATCAATAACGACATCCTTTCCGCCTCTGGCAAAAACAAAAAGGCAAAAGAGCTGGGGGTGCCCATCCTCAGCGAGGAAGATTTTGTCCACCAGTATTTAGAATAGGAATTTACAAACGCTATGGGAAACGGTATACTAAAGAAAAAACGTCTGTGCATTGAAAAGAATTGAGGGAATGAAATGACATATCAACAAGCCATGGCATATATTGACGAAGTATACAAACTGGGCACCATGCTGGGCTTAAACCGGGTGGAGCTTTTGATGGAAGAGCTGGGCAATCCCCAAGAAACCATGAAAACCATCCACGTGGCCGGCACCAACGGCAAGGGCTCTACGGCGGCCATGCTGACCAATATCCTGCGCCAGCAGGGCTATCGGGTGGGGATGTATACGTCGCCCCATCTGGAGCGGTATAACGAACGGTATCTGGTCAACGGCGTGGAAATTTCCGATGAGGATTTTGGGACGCTGATGGGAGAAGTGAAGGCGGCCTGCGACAAAATGGTGGCAAAGGGATTGGGCCAGCCGACGAT
>CALWLF010000061.1 GCA_944381455.1 uncultured Clostridia bacterium
CCACTTTGAACCATCCAGTAACCAGCTCTCACAGCCATATGCCAGATGCTGACAGACGTAAAATGGGCATCACTCCAGGTATGTTCCGTCTTTCCGTTGGTATCGAAGATGCAGACGATCTGATCGCTGACTTCTATCAGGCTTTGGAAGTATACGCAAAATAATTTGGTATCTTTCCAAAAACAAGATTCTTTTTGGGCTGACGCTTTGCGTCAGCCCTTTTTCTCCCTGTGCAAACACAGGGTTTTTATTTGCAAAAAAATAGCAAATTGTGATATAATAGTATCGAATTGTACCGCAGGCATTAAAAGCAGTCAACAGAGGAACAGCATTGTTTCTTTTGCCTGCCGTGAAAATTCAAATCAAACATTCAGAAAGGCGGATGTACCATGATTTCATTATCCATTGGTGCCGATATCAAAGCTGGTTGTCCTGCAATGCGCATCGGCTGCCTGCAATATCAGGTGAAAACGGAAAAAATCAACCCTGCTCTTTGGGATTTTATGCGGGAAAACACCTTTATCGCATTGCTAAAACAAATGGAAGAAACTCCTGTTACCCAGCTGCCCAATGTGGCCGAGGCCCGTACGGCTTATAAAGCCTTTGGAAAAGATCCCGGCCGCTATCGTGTTTCTTCCGAAGCCTTATATCGCCGCATCAAACAAGGCAAAGGCCTCTATAAAGTCAATACTGTGGTGGATGTCAATAATTTAGTTTCTCTGGAAACCGGTTTTTCTGCTGGCTCTTATGACATCGCCCAGCTCCACGGTGCCGTTGAGTTTCGCATTGGAAAACCGGGGGAAAGCTATCAGGGCATCGGAAAAGATACCATCAATATCGAAAGCCTGCCTGTGCTTTGTGATGAACAAGGCCCCTTTGGCAGCCCCACCAGCGACTCTGTACGGGCCATGATCACCTTGGACACCACAGAGGTGGCAACACTGCTTTATGACTTCACCGGCACAGGAGATTTGGAAGCCATGTTGGCAAGAGCTGCGCAGCAATTTGCTTCTTTTGCCGGCGCAACAAACATCGAAACAAGCATCATCAAATGATCAAAACGAAAAAACAGGAAACAAATCACTTTTAGAAAGGGGTGGTTTCACTGTGAAGGATTTATATTCCATTGGCGAAGTAGCAAAAATCATGGGGATTTCCATTCAAACTCTGCGCTATTATAGCAGCATTGATTTGCTGCAACCTGCTTATATTAACCCTTCCACCGGGTATCGCTATTATTCTGTTGATCAGTTCCATTTCATTGACCGGATCAAATATTTGCAGAAGTTTGGACTTTCCTTAGAAGAAATCAGCAAAATCCTCGCTGCCAATAACATCCCTACATTGGTAAATTATTTGGATGAGCGGAAAAGACAATGTCTCCAAGAAATCAGTCAGCTCAATGACGTAGTGGATAGCATTGAATGGTATAAACAATATTTCACCTATGTAAATGGTGATCAAGACGTTTCCTCCAATGGCTACAGCCTCCATCTGGAAAAACGATATTTGGTGGCAGCCAAAGTCATTCCTGGAGAGCCAAAACAAGACTATCATGTACGCCTCAACCAAATCAAAAACAGCGAAGGACTAAAGGAATTGCGCTATATGCGGCAGTTTTCCTTGATTTTGGACTATGACAGCCTGCTGGAAAACAAACTGAACCCCAGCTATCTGGGTATGTTCATCAAAGAAGCGCCTTCCTTCACTTCAGAACATATCATCGAAATCCCTGAGGGCGATTATTTTTGTTTCAAAGCACGGATTTTAAGCGAAGGCTGGAATCCATATTTTGCAAAACTTTTCTTTGCCGATAAGCCAAAACCAACTTTGGTGCTGGCCAACGAATATGAAAACAGTCTTTATGAATATTCCCGCTGTGTATATGAAGTGCAGATTCTCATCCCAGAGGACTAATGTTTTTAACACGCAAAAAAAGACAGACGCGAAAGAATTTCTTCTTTCGCGTCTGTCTTTTGTGTATTGGTTTAGAAAAAAGGTTAAGTAAGGTAAAGATACAACAACGAAATTATTTCGCTGCGTTTGCCTGATCATCCATGTACATACCTTTGATGATGTATACCAAAGTTTTCAGGTCGCCGCACATAATGTCTTCCTGATCGCGGAAAGGACGAACGATACCCTGACGGTTTACCCAGATGGTTTTGTAACCCATTCTGTTGCCAGGTACTACGTCATATTTGAAGCCGAAACCTGCATGCATCCATTCTTCTACAGGGATGCCCAGTCTTTCCTGGCACAGTTTGAAACCATCGGTGTATGGTTTGTAGCAGCCAGCCATTTCAGCGGTCACAACGTCGTCAGCTTCGATGCCGGTGTTTTTCATAACAGCTTCGATGATAGCGTTGTCGGTGTTGGTCAGATATACCACTTTGGTATATTTTCTCAATTCTTTCAAAGCTTCTACGGAGTCTGGGAATGCTTTCCAGTTAGCCATAGAATCAGCAAATTCCTGTGCATCTTCTTCGGTAAAATCGAAACCGAATTCTCTACAAGTCATACCCATGGTGGTGAAGAGAACTTCTTTGTATGGGCGATATTTTTCCTGAATATATACGAACTGGATTTCTTCCCATCTCTGCTGAACTTCTTTTGGATCTACACCAACGATCCCTTTCTTGTCCATGAATCTTTTGAAGAAAGCCTGCACTTCGCCTTCCCAGTCGATAATGGTGCCAAATACGTCAAACGAAATTGCCTTTGGTACTAACATCGTAACCATCCTTTCCAAATCTCTTTTATAGTTTGCCTGAAGTGTTTTTCTCTTCTTTACAACACACATTCTAGTGTGTGTAGCTACAATAGAGTCAACTGTTTTTCTACGATTTTTTTAGTTTTTGCATTTTGCCTAAAATGCCATCTCATTACTTGTATAAAACGAACAAGGTCGTTTTCAAAAGAAATCTGTCATTTTCTACAAAGACATTCTGTCCTCCGTTTCCCTATTATTCCTCCTTGCCCCCTCATACAACTGCCCTCGTCCTTTTTGCTGGCCATGACCACGGCATTGCTGCCTGCCATCAGCCAGGCAGCGGCAAAAAGACAACAAGACAGACTGAAAAAAACCATTTCTCAAAGTCTGCTTTTTACTTGTGCCGCCTCCTATGGCGCCGCTGCTTTTTTTGTGCTCTATGCAGAAGAGATCTGCCTGCTCATTTACGGCGATGCCTCTTTGGGCGCCTTTTTACGCCCCTTGGGTTTTCTGGCGCCTTTGAGTTATCTGCATATTACCCTCAACGGCATCTGTAACGGCTTAAACCAGCAAAAATTTTCTTTTTGCGTCCACACCCTCTCTTCCCTATTGAGCATCGGCTGCATTTATTGGGGATTACCGCAAGTGGGGATCGCCGCCTGTTTTTTTGGCATGGCCGTCAGTCTGGTTTTTGGCTGTGGCTGCTTTTTGATACGGTTTTGGCGCAGCCATCTGCTGCAGTGTTCCTTCTTTTCTTTTTTTCTAGTGCCGTCTTTGGGGCTTTTGCTGGCCCACCTGGTGACACGGCTGCTGCCCTCCTTTTCTTTTTCTCAGGAAGTGCAAACTCTGTTTTGCGGCGGCATCTTTTTCCTGGTCTATGGCCTTTGCCTGCTGTTCAGCGGCATCTTGGACGAATGTCTGCCTCTTTTGCTTCGGCGGAAGAAATAACAAAAACCTGCTTTCTTTCTCCCAGAGAAAAAAGCAGGTTTTCATCCAAACATTTTTATAGCTGCCGCAGCTGTTTTGCCGCTTCTTCCGGCAGCACATGGTTGATAAAGCTGTCGCTGCCAAATTCAAACCCCGCCAAAGAGCCCATGCGGGGAATAATTTCCATGTGCCAGTGAAATAACTGCCGCTGCTGCACTTTGGGGCTGTCCTCCAGGCATATGTTATAATTCAGCCCAGGCCGCAGGGCCATCACTTTTTTCAGCAATGTTTTTGTCAGCCTGGCCAAATCCAAAAGCTCTGCCTCCTCCAGCTGACCGATGGTCCACACATGACGGCGGGGAAGCACCCAAAGTTCATAAGCAAACCGGCTGGCATAGGGCACAAAGGAGACAAAATGCGCCGTTTCCTCCACCAGTCGCATCTTTGCTTCCTCCTCGTGGGCCAACATCTGGCAATAGGGGCAGGTCTTGCCAGCGGCCTGGGCCGCCAGCAAATATTCTTCCACTTTTCGCTGCCTTAATGGCACCATGGGGGTACCCAAAATCTGCCAATGAGAATGATACACCGAAGCGCCGGCCATGGGGCCGTTGTTTTTAAAGGCCTGGACATAGGCAATCTGCTCTTGCTGCCCCACCTGCACCACTTGTTGTTGCAGCACAGAAAAAACCGTCTTCAGGTGATCGTCGGAAAACGCTTCCGGCGACTGGCCATGGACGGGTGTATCCACCACCACCCGGTGAATCCCAGTCCCATCCAGCGCCTCATAAAAATCGTCTGCCTGGGAACAGGCGCCGTTTTCTTCATCCAAAGCCGGGTATTTATTGGGAAAGACGCGAATTTCCCAGTTCGCCTCCTGGGGCAGCGCCGCCACTGCCAGCGGCGTTTCCTGCTCATGGCCGGGACAAAAGGGACAGCCCATGGCATTATTTTCTTGGAGCTGCTGGTTTCGCTTAAAATGATAGGGCTTATTGTGCCGGTTGGCAGCAAAAATCACCCATTCCCCTGTGATGCTGTTTTTTCTCACTTCTGACATAACATACCTCTTCCATCTATTGTGTCGATTGGAAATACCATTGTTCCATCCCCCCATAGCAATGAAACTCCGTCGGTGTCGCTGTGCCGCCAATTTCATCACTTAAAAACAGGGCCGATTTCCGAAAGGCAATGCCCACATAGGGCAGCTCATTTAAAAACTCCTCTTGCAGGGCTGCCATGGCCTCTGTCATGGCTTTTTCGCCAATGGCCACCCGGTAGGCAGCAACAAGGCTATCCATGGCGGCAGAGGAAAACCCGCCATAATTATGGCTGGCTCCCGTTTCAAACAAATAGCCAAAATCCGGCATGAAAGATAATTCCCAGCCGCCCAAAAACATCTGAAAATCGCCGGCTTCCAGCCGCTGTACATACGTTGCATAGTCCACCGCATCTACTGTAATGGAAAAGCCAATGCTGTTAAGGCTTTCGCCAATCCGCCGGGCTGCCTGCACCCGTTTCGTGTTTTCTTCGTTGACTAAAATGGAAAAAGCCAGTGTTTCTGTGCCATTTTCTCCAGCACGCTGCTGCACTGTCTGCCCTTCCACTGCCCCAAAGCCGGCTGCTGCCAGGTGCTCCCGTGCCGTTTTCAAATCATAGCCATACCGCTCTTCTTGGATGCTGTTTAGCCAACTGTCAGGGTTGACCGGCGTTTCGGCAGAAACGGCGTTGGACAGATATACCCCCTCTAGAATGCTTTCTCTGGGGATGGCATAGGCAATGGCCTTTCGCACATTTAAGTCGCTCAAAACGGGATTGGTAAATTGAAAGCCCAAAAAGTCAAAGTAATTGGCTGTAAAGCTAAAACTGCGGCTGTTTTCTTCCAAATTGACACTGCCCAAAACAGTCTCATCTGCCAGCAGACAATCAATCATCCCCTGCTCAAAGGAAAACACATCGGTATCCTGGCTGGAGGTAATGCTGACCAAAACCGTCTGAATTTTGGGCGTTTCATGAAAACTGTTATTGGCGGCTGTCAGGCGCAGTTCCTTTGCCTGGGTATAGCTTTCAAAGGCATAGATGCTGTTACCCAGCGGGGCAAAATTTTTCTCGCTGGCAGTCACATCCTCTGTGCCATAATACCGTTGGCTGATCAGCGGAAAAGAGAGGGCATAGAGATTGTTGCTGTCCGGCGTAAAAAAGGTGATGGCCACCGTATCTTCCGCCGTTTTTTCTGCGCCAAAAATCCGCTGGGCACAAACGGCATACACGGCCGTATCCCGGCATTTTTTCAGGGTGTTGATGCTGAAAACCACATCGTCTGCCGTAATGGGCGAGCCATCGTGCCAGCTTAAACCCGATTTGATTTTCACATGAAGCACCCGGCTTTCATCGGTATAATACCAGCTTTCGGCAATATTGGGCACCGGTTTTCCCGTCTCGTCGATGGCCACAAAGGGCTCATAGACCAGCTTAAGCACCCGGTCCACCGTTTCTTCCTCATTTAAAAGCGGATTTAAAGTAGCGGCAGAACGCATACTGAGATTTAAGGATGTTTTCTCTTCCTGCTCCATGGCATTTCCTGCCCCCACCTGGCTGCCCACCAAAGTGGCAGTAGAAGAGGCAGAACAGCCGCAAAAAAGCAGCAGGAGCGAAAGCATCAGACAACAAAACTGCTTCATGACGACTCCTTTTCTGACTGTGATGAGGAGGGATAGATCAATCCATAAATTTTTTGCACCATCATCACTTTTTTTACATAGCGCTTCGTTTGACCAAAGGGAATTTCTGTCAGCGTAACTCCATCGGAGGAATAGGCCGGATTTTGCAGCCACTCTGACACATTGCCGCTGCCGGCATTATAAGCGGCCAGGGCCGTTTCCTCCGCCCCAAACTGATCCATAAGTTTGCGTAAGTACCAGCAGCCAATGCGGATATTGGTTTCCGGCTCAAATAAGTCCTCTGTTTCATATCCTTCCATTTCCAGCATCTCTGCTCCCCAGGCGCCTGTGCCGTCGGTAATCTGCATCAGGCCCATGGCATTTTTATGAGAAACGGCCTGTTCGTCAGAACGGCTTTCCGCAAAGATCACTGCATAGACCAGATGGGGATCCAACTGGTATTGAGCCGCATACTGGGTGACACATGCTTCATATTTTTTGGGGAAAATCCTTGGCAAAGCCACATAATAGATGGCCAATAGCACCAGTGCAACGGCCAAAACCCAGTTGCCCCAACGAAAAATTTTGTGTTTTGTTTTGGCTTGCTTCATGGCTACTCCTTATTTCTTTTGGGCAAGCAGCTGCATCACTTGCCGTTTCACTTCTTCTACTGTGGTGCTGTTATCAATGACCACCGGCGCCGTCTTGCAATAGCTTTCCCAGTCCCGCTGGGCACGCATCCGTCCCAGCGCGTGGTCCTGGTCAATGCCGTCCCGCTCCATAATCCGTTTGAGCCGCACTTCTTTTGTGGCGGAAACCACCCAGATTTCGTCGCACAAATCACAAAACGGCGCTTCCAGCAGCAGCGGCGCATCAATGACGGCCAGAGGGTATCCTTCCTCTCTGGCCTGGGCCAGAGCCTGTTCCATCCGCTCATAAATGACTGGATGGGTGCAGGCGTTTAAAGTTTGGACCAGTTCTTCCCCGCCTTGAAACACTTTCGCACCCAGTTTTTTGCGGGCAATTTCTCCGTTTTCGTCTAAAATTTCCACGCCAAAGGCTTCCACCAGGCGCCGGTAGGCTTCTTCGCCCTTTTCAATCACCTGATGGCTGATGGCATCGGCATCCACCACAAAGGCGCCCTGTTCGGCCAACAAAGCCGTCACCACGCTTTTGCCGCTGCCGGTGCCGCCTGTAATTCCAATCATCCGCATGGGTTTTCCTTCTTTCTATTTTGTTTCATACCAGGTGCGCCCCATCTTCACCTCGGCCACCATGGGCACCGATAAGGATACGGCCTGTTCCATGTCCTCTTTCAAAAGAGCCGAAACGGCTTCGATTTCCTCCACATGGGCTTCGATGAGCAATTCGTCGTGCACCTGCAAAATCAGCCGGGAACGGAATCCCCCTTCTGTCAAATGGCGGTGGACTTTCACCATGGCAATTTTGATGATGTCGGCGGCACTGCCCTGGATGGGCATATTCATGGCCACCCGCTCCCCAAAGGAGCGCTGCACAAAGTTGGATGCAGCCAGTTCCGGCATGGGCCGGCGGCGGCCAAAGAGGGTGGAGACATAGCCATTTTTCCGCCCGTCTTCGATGGCCCGGTCCAGATACCCTTTGATGTTTGGATATTGTTTGAAATAGCTTTCGATATAATGCTCTGCTTCTTTTCTTGGGATATCCAAGTCCTGGCTTAAGCTAAAGGCCCCAATGCCATAAACAATGCCGAAGTTGACCGCCTTGGCATTGCTTCTTTGCCGGTCGGTCACTTCGTCAAAGGGCACATGGAACACTTGAGAAGCCGTCAGACGGTGGATATCCTGCCCCTCCCGAAATGCGCGAATCAGCGTCTCATCCTGGGCCATGTGGGCCAAAAGCCGCAGCTCGATTTGAGAATAGTCGGCATCCAAGAACACATAGTTTTCGTCCGTTGGAATAAACACCTTGCGTAACTGCCGCCCCAGTTCCAGACGGATGGGGATATTCTGCAAGTTGGGCTCAGTGCTGGAGATACGGCCGGTGGCCGTCACGGTTTGATGGAAGGTGGAATAGATTTTTTCCGTCTTTTCATCCATCACATGTAACAGGCCGTCGGCATAGGTGCTTTTCAGTTTGCTTAACTGGCGGTAAAGCAGAATTTGTTCCACCAAGGGACTGTCGTTTTTCAGTTTTTCCAGCACATCGGCTGCCGTGGAGTAGCCGGTCTTTGTCTTTTTGCCGCCGGGCAACTGCAATTTTTCAAATAAAATCACACCCAGCTGTTTGGGCGAATTGATGTTAAATTCTTCTCCCGCCAGGCGGTAAATTTCTTCTGTCAATGTGTTTAAAGCGCTTTCCAACTCTTTGCCATAGGCAATGAGTCCCGCTTTATCCACCTTCATGCCCCATTTTTCCATATCCGAAAGCACCCAAAGCAGCGGCATTTCCACCTCGGTAAAGAGCTTTGTCTGCCCGTTTTCTTCCAATTTTTGCGCCATCACTTCCTTGCCGCGCCAAAGCACCTGGGCCTGGGGCAGGGCAAATTGCTCCCATTCTTTTTTGGAAAGAGAAAGCAGTGCTTTGCGGCTTTTACCTTTGCCCTGAACCTCTTCTTCGGAAGGGAAGCTTTCTTTGAGCCATTCTGCGGCAATATCGTCATAGGCATAGGTATCCCGCAGCGGATTTAACAAATAGGCAGCAATGGCCGTATCAAAGTAGGCCCCGCCCAGCTGGATGCCTAAGGGGCGCAGCGCCGCCTGGTCGGCTTTGATGCCATGGCCGATTTTTTGGATGCTTTCCTCTTCCAAAAACGGCCGCAAGGTCCCTTCCAGTGCCGCAAAAGAGGTTTCTCCCTCCAAAGGCAAAAAGGCGCTGCCGCTTTTTGGTCCGTAGAGAGAAAGCCCAACCAGACTGCCTGCTTCTTGAAACAGCGCATAGGCACAAGTCTTTTCTGCCATTAAATCTTTGATAAACGCCTCTGCCTCTCCTTTTTCCGTCAAAATCCGGCCTTCTGGGGCCTGGTCTGCCTTTCCTTCTTCTGCCGAAAACCGGCTTAATAACGCCTTTAACTCCAGGCTTTTCATCAATTCATAGGCTTCTTTGGACACTTGAGCAGGCAAAGAAGGCATGTCCTCCGGCACAAAAGTGATGGGCATATCCCGGACGATGGTGGCCAGATATTTGCTGAGCCTTGCCTGTTCGGCAAACTCCTGTAAGTTTTTGGACGCTTTGGCCGGTTTCACCTCGGCGGCATGGGCAATGGCCTCTTCCACGCTGTGATAGGTCTGGATGATTTTTGCCGCCGTCTTTTCCCCAATGCCGGGCACACCGGGAATGTTATCGGAAGCATCTCCCATGAGGGCCTTCATGTCAATAAATTCTGTGGGCGTTACGCCATAGGCTGCCTCCACGTCAGAAGCATAATAGTCCTCCACTTCTGTCTTGCCGCCCTTTGTTTTTGGAATCCGCACCTTTAAGGTGTCGCTGGCCAGCTGCAATAAATCCCGGTCGCCGGAAACCACCACCACATCATACCCGGCTTCTTCTGCCTGTTTGGAAAGGGTGCCTAAAATGTCGTCGGCTTCATAGCCGTCCATGGCAAACTGCTTGACGCCCATGGCCGTCAGCAGTTCCTTTAACAGCGGCATCTGGCTGGCCAATTCTTCCGGCATTCCCTTTCTCGTTCCCTTATAGCCTTCAAAGGTTTGATGGCGAAAGGTGGGCGCTTTGCGGTCAAAAGCCACTGCCAGATGGTCCGGCTTGTCCTCTTCCAGCAGCTTCAGCACAATATGAAAAAATCCGTGGATGGCGTTGGTATACTGGCCTTTGCCGTTACTTAACAGCGGCACGCCGTAATAAGCCCGGTTTACCAGGCTGTTGCCATCAATCAGCATCACTTTCTGTTTCATAATCTCCTCCATCGGTATCCATACACATACTTCTTTTTATTATACACCTTTTTCTACAAAAACGATAGCCATAAATTTCCCGTTTCCGATGCCGAAACAAGCCATTTTTTTCCAAGGCCAAGCACAAAGCGCCCAGATCAGGCATACAGTGAAAAGAAAATGGAGCAAAGGAAGTATGAGAATGAAAAAAGCTTGGATTTCTGTTTTGCTGGCAGCGGCCATGGGCCTTGGCTTTGCCGGCTGTGCCAAAGAGGAGACGGCGCTGACGCCGGTGCGGCTTAACGAAGTGGTGCACTCTATCTTCTATGCGCCCCAGTATGTGGCCATGGAGCTGGGCTATTTTGAGGAGGAAGGGCTGGACATTACGCTGGATGTGGGGCAGGGCGCCGATAAAAGCATGACAGCCCTCCTTTCGGGCAGCGCCGATATTGCCCTGTTGGGGATGGAAGCCGGCATCTATGTCCACCAGGAAGGAAAGGAAAACGGCGCCGTCCCCTTCGCCCAGCTGACTCAGCGGGCCGGTAACTTCCTCTTGGCCAGAGAAGAAGATCCCGATTTTCAATGGAGCGACTTAAAAGGCCATTCCATCATCGGCGGTCGCAGCGGCGGCATGCCCCAAATGATTTTGGAATATATCCTCAAGGAAAACGGCCTGGATCCAGAAACAGATGTGGATTTGATTACCAATCTTTCTTTCACCTCCACCGCCAGCGCCTTTGCCGCTGGAGAAGGCGATTATACGGTGGAATTTGAGCCGGTGGCCACCACCTTGGAAGAACAGGGCGCAGGCCATATTGTGGCTTCTTTGGGCGAGGGCAGCGGCTATGTGCCCTATACCGTCTATATGACCACCCCCCAATACTTGGCAGAGCATCCCGATGTGGTGCAGGGCTTTACCAACGCCATCTACCGGGCCCAGCTTTATATGAAAACCCACAGCGCAGCAGAGATTGCTGCCCTCTGCCAGCCCTACTTTGAAGAAAATTCCCTGGAAACATTAACCACCATCATCGACCGCTATCAATCCCAGGACACCTGGACCAAAACACCTGCTTTCAGCGAGGATGCCTTTGACAATATCCAAACCATCATGGCCGAAAGCGGCGAGCTGGCCGCCCCCTTGGATTTTGATACGTTCATTGATCAAAGCTTCGCCCTCACTGCCGTGGAAACCATCCCTGAGGAATAACAAAAAAAGCCTTTGCAGCCATCAAGCACCTGCAAAGGCTTTTTCTATGGATCCTTTTGTTATAGGCCAAACCGGCTTGCCGCATCCTGCGGCAGCTCATCCAGCCAACATTGGTCTTCTTTTAGTGGCAGAACAAAGGTCTTGCCATAATTTTGTGGATATTTGGCCTCCTGATACCGAAACAGCATCTGGTTTTCGTTCATGATACCGAGAAATTCCATCTTTCCCGTTTCGTGGCTCATGACAAAGTTGAAGCTTTTTGCCAAGCCGTTGAGCTTGCTTTTGGCTTCTTCCACCACCCGGTAGCCCGTTAAAATGGGCACCTGGAATTGGTTTTTCACGCCTGTGACAGGGCGGCACTGGAAAATATAATAAGGATCGACGCCAATGGAGGTAAGGCGCCGCATCAAGGTGGCCATGGTGTCTGGGTTGTCGTTGACGCCTTTTAAGAGCACCGCCTGGTTTTTCACTGTGATGCCCACTTTTTCCAGCGCTTCCACCGCCTTGGTGGCCTGGGGTGTGATTTCCTTGGGATGATTAAACTGGGTGATGACATAGATGGTTTTTTTATGGTTATACCGTTCTAAAATATCCAATAGCTCCGGATCTTCCGTAATCCGCTGGGGCAGCACCACAGGAATGCGGGTGCCAAAACGGATAAAATCCAAATGGTCAATTTGTGTAAAAGCCTCCAAATATTTCATAATGACATAATTGCTGTTTAAAAAAGCATCGCCGCCGGAAACAAGGATATTGCTGATTTCTGTATGCTCTGTCACATAATCCACCATTTCTTGAAAATGAGTCAGCACTTCCTTATCTGTCGCCCCCACCATCCGTTTGCGAAAACAATGGCGGCAATACATGGCACATCGGCTGGTGGATAAAATCAAAGCCGTCTGGCTATACTTGTGCTGCAATCCTGTAATGACGGTGTTGGTGCCTTCGCCGCTGGTGTCTTCTGCACCGCCCGGCATCTGCTCAATCACCGAAGGAACACACATTTTCCGCACTGGATCGGCAGGATCGGCAGGATCAATCAAGGATAAATAGTATTCTGGTACGGACATAGGATAGTCTTTCACAATCCCGTCTATTCTGCGCACTTCTTCTTCTGAAAGTGAAAGATAGGGCTGTAACTGGGTACCGGTTGTTTTATTACGTTTCAATGCTTCCATCCAGGGCATAAAAACGCCTCCTTTCCTCTGCCTGGACCAAAGTCCAAGCACACTGGCAGCCGGCACATATCCCCCTATGCCTTGGCTGCTTTTGCTATACCATCATCCATCCAAATCCTCTCCTTCTGCGGCAACTTCCATTGCCTTTCAAAACCCCCATCCATAGCCTCTTTTTCACGCCATTTCCTATCTAACCATCATTTCTTCGTGAATCAGCTATCTATAATTATTATACCTGATTTTTCCCTGCCGTCCTATGAAATTTTATACCAAAAATACATTTTGTGCGTTTTCCGAAAAAAGGAACAATAAAATCAGGTTTTTTTTCATTGATTTGTTTTAGGAAAAAAATAGAAAATTTGAAAAAAATCAGGCCCTTTGAACAAAAAATATGTTCGTTTTTTTCCTTTTTATCTATTTCCTTTTATAATCTATATTGAATACTTCTAATTTTCCCCGTCAAAATTGCTCATTATTTCGTATTGATTGCATCATTGACTTATGTCAAAAAAAATTTTTCTGAAAAAAGAAGACCAATCCATCAGTATGTTGTTTTTCCAACAGACCACTCCAGCCATCTTTGTTATACTGTAACCACATCAACCACAAAAGGAGGAATCCACTTGTTACGAACCATCATTCGCATTGATGAAGATAGATGTAATGGTTGCGGTCTTTGCGCTGCCGCCTGCCACGAAGGCGCCATTGCCATGGTAAATGGCAAAGCAAAACTGATCCGGGATGACTATTGTGACGGCCTTGGCAACTGCCTGCCCGTCTGTCCCACCGGCGCCATTTCCTTTGAAGAACGGGAAGCCCTTCCCTATGACGAAGCGGCCGTCAAAGCCAGACAAGCGGCCGCTTGTCCCGGAAGCCAAAGCAAATCCTTCTCCCCTGCCCCGGCGGCTTCTTTGGAAGGGGAACTGCCTTCCCAGCTTGCCCAGTGGCCGGTGCAAATCCGCCTGGCTCCTCTCCAGGCCCCCTATTTTCAAGGTGCCCATTTGCTGATTGCCTCCGACTGCTCTGCCTTTGCCCATGGCGATTTCCACCGCCGCTTTATGCAAGGCAAAGTCACCCTCATCGGCTGCCCTAAGCTGGATCCAGTGGACTATCGGGAAAAGCTGACGGCTATTTTTGACCAAAACGACATCCAATCCCTCACCGTCACCCGGATGGAAGTGCCTTGCTGCGGCGGACTGAGCGCCGCTGTGCTGGATGCCGTATCCCAAAGCAAAAAGCAAATCCCCGTCACCATCGTCACCCTCTCCATCAAAGGAGAAGTTTTAAAAGAAGA
Source organism: uncultured Clostridia bacterium (assembly GCA_944381455.1). Classification (GTDB taxonomy): domain Bacteria; phylum Bacillota; class Clostridia; order Lachnospirales; family Anaerotignaceae; genus Neoanaerotignum. The sequence goes on from CALWLF010000061.1 coordinate 13,846, forward strand.
AACGTTTTAAACTCCCCTGCTGGATAGATTCATCCAAGCCATCCCTCCCATCAAAAAAGCCCAAACCAAGGCGCTCCCCCTGGTTTGGGCTTTTTTCTTATTCTTTCTTTTCTTGAATGAAAAATCTTACTCTGCCGTTTCTTCAGTTTCTTGAGCCACCACAGCAATGCCCAGTTCATCCAGCTGTTTTTGTTCCACCGTTCCTGGTGCTTCTGTCATTGGGCAGCTGGCGTCTTTTACTTTCGGGAATGCAATGACATCGCGGATGCTGGATGCACCTGTCATCAGCATCACCATGCGGTCAAAGCCGAAGGCCAACCCGCCATGAGGCGGCACGCCATACTGGAAGGCATCCAGCAGGAAACGGAACTGTTCATAAGCCTGTTCCGGCGTAAAGCCCAGCAATTCGAACATTTTGTTTTGAATATCGCTGCGATGGATACGGATGGAGCCGCCGCCCAGTTCCACGCCGTTTAACACCATGTCGTAGGCCTTGGCCCGTACTTTGCCCGGGTCGGTGTCCAGCAGAGGGATGTCTTCTTCCATGGGCATGGTAAATGGATGGTGTACGGCCACAAACCGGTTTTCTTCTTCGTCCCATTCCAGCATTGGAAATTCCGTAATCCACAAGAAGCGATACTCGTCTGGCTTGGTCAGTTCCAGCTTTCTTGCCAATTCGCAACGCAGTGCGCCCAAGGCATCAAAGACCACTTTATCCTTATCGGCACAGATCAGAATCAAGTCGCCAGGTTTGGCGCCCATGGCCGATACAATTTCTGCCATTTTTTCTTCGGTGAAGAATTTGGCAATTTGGCTTTTGATGGAGCCGTCGTCGTTGACCACAATCCACGCCAAGCCTTTGGCCTGATAGGTTTTGACAAATTCCACCAAAGCGTCAATCTGTTTTCTTGGGAAATGGCCGCATCCTTCGGCGTTGATGGCCCGTACCGAGCCCCCGTTTTCCAATGCGTTTTTAAACACCACAAAGTCCGTGCCCCGTACCACATCGGAAATGTTTTTCAGTTCCATGCCAAAACGCAAGTCCGGCTTGTCAGAACCAAAGCGCTCCATGCCTTCGGCATAGGTCATCCGCTCAAAAGGCACCTGGACATCCACGTTCAGCACTTCTTTGAACACTTTTTGGATCAACCGTTCGTTCAAATCCAAAATGTCTTCCTGGTCCACAAAGGAAAGCTCCATGTCGATCTGGGTAAACTCCGGCTGACGGTCGGCCCGCAAGTCTTCGTCACGGAAACATTTGGCCAACTGATAATACCGGTCCATGCCGCTGACCATCAAAAGCTGTTTAAAGAGCTGTGGGCTTTGGGGCAGGGCATAGAAGCTGCCTGGATGCACCCGGCTTGGCACCAAATAGTCTCTGGCCCCTTCCGGTGTGCTTTTGCCAAGCATCGGTGTTTCAATTTCCAAAAAGCCTTCTTCATTTAAGAATTGGCGCACCACCTGAGCCACCTGATGGCGCAGGTACAAGTTGCGGAACATATCGGGACGGCGCAGGTCCACATAACGATATTTCAGGCGGATATCGTCTTTGGTCTGGATGTTTTCTTCCACAGGAAACGGCGGCGTTTCCGATTCGGAAAAAATCCGCACTTCTTCAGCCAAAATTTCCACCTTGCCGGTTTTCATGGCCGGGTTGATGTTGGCTTCTTCTCTGGCGGCCACTGTACCGGTGATGGCCACCACATATTCGCTGCGGATGCGTTCTGCCTTTTCAAAGACTTCTGCTGCTGTGTTTTGGTCTGCCACGGCCTGCACAATGCCGCTGCGGTCTCTTAATGCAATAAAAATCAGCTGGCCCAAGTCCCGGCGGCGCTGCACCCAGCCCATCACCGTCACCTTCTGGCCAATGAGCGTTTCATCCACCATGCCGCACAGATGGCTTCTTTTTAAACCCTTCATCGATTCTCCCATACTGCTTCGATCTCCTTATCTGGTGTAGTCCTAAATTTTCACTTTTATTATACTATCAGAAACGGGCCGAAACTGCAATCCTTTCCGGAAAAAATGGCGCTTTCTCTGCCACAAAAATTCTCCTGCTTGCCACAAAAAAGAGCTGGACGATGTCCCTATCTTCTTTTATACTAAAAGAAGAAAAGGAGGGATCCATCATGCATCTTGGCAGCCGTCTCGTCACAGCCAGAAAACGAACTGGCCTTTCACAAGAACAAGCAGCCGCTCATCTTGGCGTCAGCCGTCAAACCGTCTCCAAATGGGAACAGGAAGCATCCATCCCCAATTTGCTGGAAGCCCAGCAGCTTTCCCTGCTTTACGGCGTCACTCTGGAAGAATTATTGGAACAGCCTTCCCCTCAACAGCAAGCAGAAGCAGCCATCGCATCCATTGACGACAAAACGCAGCAGGAAGTGGACTGGAGCAAAGCCTGGGCAACCAAATATCCCATCTTGTCCACTTATCAACAACAAGTGGATTTGCCCACCTATGCTGTCCCTTTAAAAAAGCTGCTTTCCCGTCTGAGAGTCAACTATCACTATACCGATGAAGAGGCTTTGCTGGTGCTCAAAGACATTTTGGCCACCGTCTGGCAGCATCCGGAACAATTTTAAAAAAACGCTTTTTGTCTATTCCACAAGAAAGACAAAAAGCGTTTTTTTAATCGTGATTGGTCAACAAAACACCGGCAAACAATGCCGTTAACGGCGCCACGCTCACCAGGCCAAAACTGCCCACCACCGTGTCAAGCAATTCTGCCGCCACATATTTATAATTCAAAATGTTGTCAATGGGCGTACCTTGGGCCATAAACACCATCAGGCTTGCCACATACCCGCCGGAATAGGCCAACAGCAGCGTCGTCGTCATGGTGCCCATGGCGGCCCGGCCCACGTTAAGCCCGCTTTTGACTGCCTCCCAGGCGCCAATATCCGGTTTCTTTTGCACCACTTCCCAAACGGCCGACGTGATGTCCACCGAAAGATCCATCACGGCCCCGGAAGCACCAATGAAAATGGAGGCCATGAAAATCTGGGTTAAGTTCAAGTCTTGATAGCCGCTATAGAGCAGGCTTTCGGCATAGGGCATCACAGCTCCATGAATTTTGAATAAATCGGTGAAAACCACCCCGATCACAGCCGTCACCACCAGCCCGGCCACCGATCCGCCCACGGCGCTGGCCGTCCGGCGGTCAAAGCCAAAGACCAAAGAAATAATCAAAATGGTCAATGCCGTCGTCAGCAATAGCCCCAAAAACACCGGCTGATAGCCATTTAAAAGCCCAGGCACCAAAATCTTCCAAATGGCCAAAATGGTCACCACAAAGCTTAAAATGGCCCGGATGCCCGTCTTTCCGGCCACCACCACCAAAAAGACCGCAAACAACAGCCCCAGCAGCAGTTCCTTATCCATCCGGTAATGGCCAATCATGTTCACCGAAAGCACCTCATCACCTTGGTAACTAATGACCACCAGCGCCGTATCCCCCACCTGAAACACTTTGTCGCTTTCCAAAGAGCCGTTTAAGATGTTGTATCCTTCCACCGTCTGCCCTTCAAATTTGCCGTTTAACAGTTCCAGTGTGCAAGTCTGTTCTCCGCTGCGCACCAAACCGGTGTCGATGATGTGGCTGTCGTTGGTTGCAAGCACTTCGGCCCGGGCCCGGTCGGTGCCTTGATAGATGACAGCATCTTCAAACCCCGTCGGTAACAACAACAGCACCACCAGCACCAAAGCGCTCACCACCACCGGCGCCCATTCCTGCCAAAGTTGTCTTTTCTTTTCCTGATCCATGCAGCTGACACTCCTTTTTCCAGAAAAAAGAAGATGCCCGCCCCAAGGGAGTCAGGCGGGCATCTCCTTTGTTTCGTCCAGATTGCTTATTTCACTTGAAGCAGCTGGGCCATGTAGTTATAAATATCGGTGTTGTCATAAAAACCATCAAATTTTTCTGCACCAACGCCTTTGGCAAACACGGCTACTGGCAAGCCGGTGTGAGCATAGGAGGAGAAGTTGATGCCGCTTTTATTATTGAGGAGATGGGTGATGGTGACAGAGAGTGGTTCATAGGAGCCATAGAGCACATATTCTTCCTGGTTGGCTTCATCCACCGCCTGGCCGGACATGGTTTTGTCGTAGGCTGCTTTCAGTTTTTCCACTTCATAGTCAGTCAAAACAAGTTTGCTTTCTTCGGCGGCGTCGGCATCGGTTGGCAGCATCAGGCCAAACAGTTCTTTGACGTCTTTCATCACGTCTTCAAAGGAAGTATTGTTCGCTTTATACTGGCTTACATAGTCACTGTCAAATTTTGCATAGGAGATTTTCTGGTTTTGCAGGTTTTGCAGATAGGTGTCATAGTCGGTGCCGGCATAGCCGATGGTCAACCCGCCTGTTTCATGGTCGCCGGTGACAAGGATCAAGGTTTCCTCTGGATGTTCGTTATAAAATTCGATGGCTTCTTTGACAGCTTCGTTCAAGGCCAAGGTATCGTTTACGGTGCTGCCGGCGTCGTTGGCATGGCAGGCCCAGTCAATTTTGCCGCCTTCCACCATCATGAAAAAGCCGGTTTCGTTATCCAGCATTTCGATGCCTTTGTCCACATAATCGGCCAAAGACCATTCGTTTTCGGCCCGGTCATTTTCATAAGAAAGAGAGTCACTGTCGGCCAAGGTTTCACCGATGACAATGGCTTTGCCGTCAGCTGGGGTAAGGGCTTCGGCTTCGGCCTGGGTGTCCACCACTTTGTAGCCGGCTTCTTTAGCCAAGGTATAAACGCTCTTATCCTTGCCTTCTTCCCCTTCTGGATCCAGCAGGGCGCCACCTGCAAAATAATCAAAGCCGCTTTCCACCATTTCTTTGCCAATTTCATAATATTCGTTTCTGCTGGCCTGGTGTGCATAGAAAGCTGCTGGGGTGGCATGGTTTAAGTTGACGGAAGTGATGACGCCGATTTTGAAGTCTTTTTGGCCTTTCAGTTTTTCAGAGATGGCTTCATAGGCAATGGTTTTTGTTTCGTCCATGTTGATCACAGAGCTATAGGTTTTATGTCCGGTGGAAATGGATGTGGCCGTAGAAGCAGAGTCCGGGCAGAAAGAAGTAGAGTCAAAGGTGGTTGCACTGCCGGCCACAGGAAATTCCATGAAATCCAAAGCGTCGCCGCCGGTCAAAATGTCGCTGCCAGGACGCTGGCTGATGGCGCCCAGATAATCGCTGGCTGCCTGGAATTGGGGATAGCTCATGCCGTCACCAATGAACAAAAATACATATTTTGGTGTTTTTGTTTCGGCTGCGGCAGCTGCCGTTACAGTTCCTTCTGCCGCATCGGTGATTTTCGTTTTGGCTGATACCATGACGGAAGAAAACGCCATCACGCCAATGAGCGCGGCAACAATGACCCGTTCCATCCATTTTCTTTTCATAAAAAACATCCTCCTTATCCTTTGCTTTTGATTGTTTGCGCCCTTATCTTAACACCGGAATCTTCGCCGCTCAATCAAGGCAACGTAAAAGTTTTTGGGCGCTTCCAAGGGAAATGGCTCTGTTTTGTAAAAAAAGAAAAAAGTAAGTAAAATGCATTTCCTTTTCAGCCCTTTGTTTTCACACCCACATTTGCTACAACTGTTTTGTCAAAAAGATGGTGGGCTTGCGCTAAAATTCTTTCCAAACTTGTTAGAAACTGCTTTTTTCCAGAAACCTTTCCAAAAAAACGGCTGCCAAAAAAACGAAAACAGCCGGCATCCTCTGTTTCAAGGATGCCGGCTGTCTTTTTCTTCTTTCAATCTTTGCCAAAGTGGAACTGGCATGCGTTCTGTTGTTCTGCAGGCTGCTTATTCCACCACAGTAACCCAGCCATATTCATCTTCCAGTTTCCCGCTTTGGATCCCGGTGATGGTGTCATATACCAAATGGGAAATTGGTCCAATTTCACCATTATTGATGATCACCGTTTCCCCTTCCCACATCAATTCGCCTACAGGGGAAATAACGGCTGCCGTACCGGTGCCAAATACTTCGTTCAGATGTCCGCTCTTTGCAGCGCGGAATACTTCATTGATGGAAATTTTCCGTTCTGTAACTTTATACCCTTTGGCTTTCAGCAGTTCCAAAGCGCTTCTTCTGGTGATGCCAGGCAGGATGCTGCCGTTTAATTCTGGTGTAATCACTTCGCCGTCGATGACAAACATGATGTTCATGGTGCCCACTTCTTCAATAAATTCTTTGTGAACGCCATCCAGCCACAGCACCTGGGTATAGCCGCGTTTTTCTGCCGTTTCCTGAGCAATCAAGCTTGCTGCATAGTTGCCGGCCGTTTTGGTAAAGCCCATGCCGCCACGAACGGCACGGCAATACTGGTCTTCCACATAAATGCGGACAGGGTTGATGCCTTCTTTGTAGTAAGAACCTACTGGGCAGAGAATCACCATAAATTTATAGGTTTTGGATGGATGCACGCCAACATGTACGTCCGTTGCAATGACGAAAGGACGGATGTAGAGGCTGGTGCCTTCGCCTGTGGGGATCCAGTCTTTTTCCACTTCCACTAAGGTTTTGATGGCTTTTACGCCAAAGTCCACATCGATGTGAGGGATTACCAGACGGTCATTGGATGTGTTCAGCCGTTCCATGTTCTTTTCTGGACGGAACAGACGAATGGTGCCATCCTGGCCGCGATAGGCTTTCAATCCTTCAAAGGTGGTCTGGCCATAGTGCAGCACCATGCTGGCCGGATCCATAATCAAAGAATGATAAGGCACAATGCGGGCATCATGCCAGCCAATGCCTTCGGTATAGTCCATTTCAAACATATGATCGGTGTAATAGTTGCCGAAGCCTAGGTTATTCATATCTGGTTTTTCTTTTGGTGTTTTGGTTAATTCAATTTTGATATCCATCCTACATTCCTCCAATTTTTCTATCCTTCATGTTATGATTGTGTATGAGTAAAGAGCGCTGTAAGCTGCTCGAAAGAAACGTGTGTGACGGTGCCGTCTTCCATGTTTTTTACATCGGCAGCAGCTTCTGCCACTTCCGTATCGCCTAAAATCATAGAATAGCGGGCGCCAATTTTATTGGCATATTTCATCTGTGCCTTCACGCTGCGCCCCACGGTATCGCACTCGGCAACAATGCCTTGCCGCCGCAGCTGATAAGTCAGGGCCATGGCCTTGCGCAGCCCATCTTGGCCGATGGAGCCGATATAAATCTGCCGCGTGGGCGCATAAGCCGCTTTGCCGTTTTGTGCCTCCAGCGTCAGCATCAGCCGTTCCATGCCCAATCCAAATCCAACGGCGCCGGTGGCCGGGCCGCCGCATTCTTCCATCAGTTTGTCATACCGGCCGCCGCCGCAGACGGTGCCCTGGGCGCCAATGGTGTCGGTGACAAATTCAAAGACTGTCCTGGTGTAATAATCTAAGCCGCGGACAATTTTGGGATCAATTTCAAAGGGAATGCCCATTTCTGTCAATAACTGCTGCAGCGTTTCAAAATGGCCGCGGCATTCTTCATCCAGGCAGTCCAGCACCAGCGGCGCATTTTGCAGCACCCTCTGGCATTTTTCTTCTTTGCAGTCCAGCACCCGCAGCGGATTTTTTTCAAACCGGGCGCGACATTCGGGGCAAAGCTCCTGCAAGTGATCGCCAATGAAGCTGCGCAGCGTCTGGTTATATTTGGCCCGGCACTGGGGGCCGCCCAGGCTGTTCAGTTTCAGCGTAATGTTTTTGAGTCCAAAGGAGCGGATCAGTTCATAAGCCACCGAAATGGCTTCCGCATCCAGCGCCGGTGCATAGGAGCCAAACAGCTCCACCCCAAACTGGTGAAACTGCCGCTGCCGCCCTGCCTGGGTATTTTCATAGCGGAACGTGGGGGCAATATAAAACAGTTTGGTGGGCTGGGCATTGTTGTGCATCCCGTGCTCGATATAGGCCCGGGCTACACCAGCCGTGCTTTCCGGCCGCAGGGTAATGCTGCGGTTGCCTTTGTCTTCAAAGGTATACATTTCCTTTTGGACAATGTCTGTCGTATCGCCTACACTGCGCAAAAACAGCTCCGTATGTTCAAAAATAGGGGTGCGGATTTCTTCAATGCCAAAATTTTTACATAAACGGCGCATCGTCGCTTCCATCTGCTGCCAAAGCTGCATCTCTGCGCCATAAATATCTTTTGTTCCTTTTGGTGCCTGTGTCAACATACAAAAACCTCCAAGAATAAAAAAAAGAGCTCCCATCGCAAAGGACGAGAGCTCGTGGTACCACCTTCATTCCGGCCAAACAAACCAGGCCGGCACTCAATCGGCCGTTAACGGAGCCACCCGTCTACACTTACACAACCGCACAAGCGGCCTTCATCGTAAAAGCTCCCAAGCGACCTTCCCGCCCCGCATCTCCCAAAATGCCTTTCAGCCTATGGACATTTTTCTCTTTTGGCTGCCAAGGGGTACTCCTCTTGTTCATCGCTTTTATCATATTGATTTATTTAGAAATTCTAACCAATAAAAGTGCATTTGTCAAGAGTTAATTGCACTTTTTTTGTATTTTTTTAATAAATTTCTGTTCTGTGGTCTGACCTTACCGCCATTTCTCCCCGATCATCGGCAGGGAAAGGCCTTTCCATCCCGCTTCTTTGCGGCAGAGCATTTCTGCAAAACGCTGGTGATATTCTTCGATGCCTTTGACGTTAAAGACGCGGCTGACTCTGTTTTTATCGGCTTCATACAGCTTCGTGGTGGTGCCGGCGCCCACAGCAAAAATGGTCTGCCGCTCTTCCATGATTTCCACGTTATAGACGCTTTCTTTTCCCGGACGGCAATAGCCCACATTTTCAAAATTGCCCACCATATTTTTTTGCCGGTACATATAATACGGCGCCATGCCCAAGCGCTTGGCCGTCCGGCTGCTTTCTTCCAGCATTTCCTCCATCACAGAAACGCTGGTTAAGTCATACTGGTCAAACTGTTCTTTGAGACGGCTGGCCCGTTTTACCGCCAAGGTATGGATGGTTAAGCTATCGGGGGCAAGGGATTCCACCTCTTGCAGCGTATGGCAGACATCTGCCACCGTTTCTTGGGGCAATCCCAAAATCAAGTCCATGTTAATGTTGGTAAAACCCGCCTCCCTGGCCAGGGCAAACACCTCTTTCACTTGGGAAACCTGGTGGCTTCTGCCGATGAGGGCAAGGGTTTTTTCGTTCATGGTCTGGGGATTGATGGAAATGCGGTCCACGCCGTTTTCCTTCATCACCTGCAATTTTTCTTTGGTGATGGTATCGGGCCGGCCGGCTTCCACTGTAAATTCCAGGGCCTCTTGCAGGTCAAAATAACGGTGAACGGCTTGCAGCAGCCGTTCCAACTGTCTTTCGTTCAAGGACGTTGGCGTACCGCCGCCCACATAAACGGTCATGGATTTTTGATGCACCAAACGGGCAGACAAAAACGCCAGCTCCTCTTCCAGATGGTCCAAATACCCATCCACCCACTTGGCATAACGGTTCAGCGGATAGCTGGTAAAGGAGCAATAAAGACAGCGGGTAGGGCAAAAGGGAATCCCGATGTAAAGGCTGTAATCCTCCGGCCGGCTTTTGGCCAAAATGGCCCGCTCTGCCTGGGCCACCTCCATGGTCAGCGCCGTTTTTTGCGGCGAAACACCATATTCCTGCTGCAAAAAAGCCGCAATCTCCTCTGGCAATTTGCCTTCATCCAGCCATTCGTTGACCATTTTGGTGGGACGGATGCCGGTGATGATGCCCCAAAGAGGGACATACCCCGTTTGATGCTGAAAACAGCAAGAAAGGGCAGCTTTCACTGCCCGTTTTTGCTCCCGCAGCGAAGGCGGCACCTCCAAAAAGGCACAGGTGCCTTCTTGCACCAGCGTCCCGTCCACAAAAAGCCGTCCTTCGGCCCCCGTTTCTGTCAGCCGGCTTTCCACCGTGATGCCTTCTTGCCGCACTTCCTCTGTCTGGTAATAATGCTCGTTGGGATAATATACCTGGGTGATGGTCTGCACTTCATTGGCCAATCCATGGCCCATCAATCGATAATACACCATCGATGCACTCATCCTTTCACAAAAGGATTAAACTTCTTTTCAAACCCAATCCGTGTTTCGCCGCCATGGCCTGGATACACCAGCGTATCGTCAGGCAGGGTATACAGTTTTTCTTTGATGGAAGCAATCAGCCGAGGGAAGTTTTCTTCCATGGGGAAGCCAATGCCGTCTTTGACCGGCGGATTGGGAAAATCGGTGCGGCCGATGGATGCATAAAACAGCGTATCGCCGGAAAAGAGGATGCCGCTTGTTTCACAATAAAAGCACACGCCGCCAATGGTGTGTCCCGGCGTATGGATCACACGGATACGCTCCTTGCCCACGGCAAGCACTTGGTTATCTTCTAACAAAATGTCTGGCGTAAATTCCGTTTTGCCGAAAATGGAGCCGGATAAGTTGGCCTGCTCATCTTCCAGCACGCCCACTTCCCACCGGTGCGCCGCCACCGGATAGCCTTTGGCTTCTTTCAGCGCTTCCACGGCGCCAATATGGTCCCCATGGCCGTGGGTTAACAAAATACATTGCACATCGATGTTGTTTTCTTCCACAATGTCCAAAATCCGTCTTGCGTCGCTGCCGGGATCAATGATCACGCCTTCTTTTGTATCCTGATCAAACAAAATATACACATTTTGATCCATGGCGCGCACCACGTGTTGTAAAATTCTCATCTTGTTTTTGCGCTCCTCTCTTTTAAAACAGTCGCTCGCTATCCAATAACAGTGTCACCGGGCCGTCGTTAACCAGTTCCACCTGCATATGGGCTTGGAAAATGCCGCTTTGCACCACAACGCCAGTTTCCTCTGCCTGATGGACCATCTGCTGAAACATCCCCCTTGCCACATCCGGCGCAGCCCCTGTGGAATAGCCCGGCCGGCGCCCCTTTCTGGCATCGCCATAGAGGGTGAAGTTTGGCACCAGCAGCAGCTGGCCGCCCACGTCTTGAAGCGATAGGTTCATCTTGCCTTCTGCATCTTCAAAAATCCGCAGATGGATAATTTTATCCAGCATATAGTCCATGGTTTTTTCATCGTCTGTGGGCAAAAACCCAACCAAAGCCACAATGCCTTCCCCGATGGCGCCAACCACCTGGCCTTCCACCGTCACAGAAGCCCTGGCACAGCGCTGTAACACTGCTCGCATCTTCCTTCGACTCCTTTTTTTCTTAACCAGTTACCCGTTCAATTTCATCCACGCCTTTGACATTGTGGAATTTATTATATAATACATCCAGCTGGTCTTTGCCATTGACCTGCACCACCACATTGAAAACGGCAGTACCATCTTTGAGGCTGCGGCCGTTGAAACTTTTTACCAGCATATTTTCTTCGGAAAGCACCCGGGAAATATCCATAATCAGGCCGTTTCTGTCGCTGCAAGTCAGCCGCAATTCGGCCATGAAAGCAACATTGGCGTTTTGTTCCACCGCCGTATCCCATTCGGCCTCAATGAGGCGGTGACGCTCCAGCTCATCCAGATGGATGATATTGGTGCAATCGGTGCGGTGGATGGATACGCCGCGGCCGCGGGTGACAAACCCGATGATTTCATCGCCCGGCACCGGATTACAGCAATGGGAAAAACGCACGTTGACATCTCCCACGCCTTTGACAATAACACCGGAGCCTTTTTTATGCTTGCGCACTTCTTTTTTGGCCGCTTCTTCTTCCATCTTTTTGATGAGATCTTCTGCCGTTTCGGTCTTTTTCGTCTCTTTGCGCATTTCTTCAATGAGACGGTTTACCACCTGGCCTTCCTTTACACCGCCGTAGCCAACACCGGAGCAGAGGGCATCCCAGGTTTTATAGGCAAAACGGCGGCAGACCACTTCCACCCATTCGGGTTTGAGCAAATCGCTTAAGACATAGCCTTTTTTCTTCGCATCTGTCATCAGCAGATCCTTGCCTTTGATGATATTTTCCTCTTTAAATTCCTTTTTAAACCATTGGTTGATTTTTGTTCTGGCCTGGGAGCTTTTGACAATGGTCAGCCACCCGTGGCTTGGTCCTTTGGAATTGTTGGAGGTGATGATTTCAACCCGGTCGCCGTTTTTGATTTGATAGTCGATATTGACAATTTTGCCGTTGACTCTGGCTCCCACCATTTTGTTGCCGACGGCAGAGTGGATCATATAGGCAAAGTCGATGGGTGTTGCTCCTTTGGGCAGGCTGATGACATCGCCCTGAGGTGTAAAAGCATAAACTTGTTCATCATAAATATTCAAGTCCGACTTAATGGTGTCCATGAACTCTTTGTTATCGCTCATGTCCTGCTGCCATTCCAAAATCTGGCGCAGCCATGCCAGCTTTTCTTCCGACTGGTCCCGGCTGCCATCTGTTTTGCCCTCCTTATATTTCCAGTGGGCCGCAATACCATATTCATTGGTGCGGTGCATTTCTTCGGTGCGGATTTGCACTTCAAAAGGCTCGCCGGTGGGGCCGATGAGGGTATTGTGCAGCGACTGGTACATATTGGCCTTTGGCATGGCAATATAGTCTTTAAACCGGCCGGGCATCGGCTTATACATATCGTGGACAATGCCCAGCACCGCATAGCAGTCCCGGACGGTTTTTACAATGGCCCGCACGGCAAATAAGTCATAAATCTGGTCAAAAGTCTTATTTTGGTTGACCATCTTTTTATAGATGCTAAACAGATGCTTGTTGCGGCCATAGACATGGCCTTCAATGCCCATTTCTTCCATCTTTGCCGAAAGATCATGGACAATGGTATCCACATAAGAAGTCATTTCTTCTTTTTTATGCGCAATTTTTTTCGATAAATCTTCATAAGCCTCGGGATAAAGATAGCGGAAACACAAATCCTCCAGCTCCACCTTGATTTTCGAAATACCAAGGCGGTTGGCCAAAGGGGCATAAATATCCAGCGTTTCCTGGGCTTTTTCATGCTGTTTTGCCGCCGTCATATAATTGAGGGTGCGCATATTATGCAGCCGGTCGGCCAGTTTAATCAAAATCACACGGATGTCTTTGGCCATGGCCATAAACATTTTTCGATAGTTTTCTGCCTGAACTTCTTCTTTTGTAGCTGAAACAGAATAGTTCAGCCGGCCCAGCTTGGTTACCCCATCCACCAATATAGCCACTTCTTCGCCAAACAACCGTTCAATGTCGAAATAAGTATACGGCGTATCTTCAATGGTGTCATGCAAAATGCCGGCCACAATACTTTCCATGTCCAGTTCCAGCTCAGCCAGAATATAGGCCACATGCAGCGGATGGATGATATAAGGCTCACCGCTTTTTCGTTTTTGGTTTTGGTGTGCGCTGACCGCCAAGCGATAGGCATTTTCCAGCATAGAAAAATCCCTGGTGGGGTGATACAGCTGGATGCGGTTTTTCAGCTTCCGATACAGGTCTTCCTCCATAAACATCATACCAATCCTTCTCCCATACAATCAGACTTTTTTCTTCTTTTTTCAATATAAAATACATTATAAGTAGAAACGGCTGCTTTTGCAATAAAACTTTTTATTTTTTTCTCCATATCTCTTTCCCAGTTGCCGAAATTTCGCTATAATGAAAAAAGAGAACATGAGAGGAGCAACTGCATGAAACATCAAAAACTACTCAGCTATGTACGCCGTGCCGTGGAAGATTATCAGATGATTGCCCCTGGGGACCGGATTGCCATCGGCGTCTCCGGCGGAAAAGACAGTCTTTGCACGCTGCTGGCCCTGGCAGATTTGCGCCGGTTTTACCCAAATCCTTTTGAAATTGAGGCCATCACCGTTTCCTTGGGCTTTCCAAGCGGCGACTATTCTCCGGTGGCAGCCCTTTGTGAAAAAATCAATGTTCCCTTTACCTTGGTGGAAACGGACATTGGCCAAATCATCTTTGAAGAACGCAAGGAGAAAAACCCCTGTTCTTTGTGTGCCAAAATGCGCAAAGGCGCACTCAACGATGCAGCGGAAAAACTTGGCTGCAACAAAGTGGCCCTGGGACACAACAAAGACGATATTATCGAAACCTTTTTCCTGTCTCTTTTTTATGAGGGACGCATCAATACCTTTGCCCCTGTCAGCTTTCTGGACCGAAAACAAATTTATTCCATCCGGCCGCTGATGTATGTGCCGGAATACGAAGCCAGAAGCTATGTAAAAAAATATGAGATTCCCGTCGTCAAAAGCCCCTGCCCCGTCGATGGCGAAACCAAGCGGCAGGAGATTAAAGAGCTGATTGCCTCTCTTTCCAAACAGTATGACAACCTGGAAGGAAAAGTATTCAGCGCCATCCGCCGCTCCGCCATCAAAGGCTGGAACGACTGAGCTTGTTTCTTTGTTGGAAAGGAGCCTTTTCCATGGCAGAACGAACCTATCAGCAAGAAGTCAAAGAGGCCGCCATCCATCGTCTGCGGGCCATGCAGAAGGAACTGCCGCCTTTTTTAGACGACTTTTTTGTCTATTGCTTAAACATCTACTCCCCCCGGACGCCGCTGGCCTATAGTTATGACTTGAAATTGTTTTTTACTTATCTGCTGGAAAACCATCCGGCTTTTCAGGAAAAAACCATGCAGACCATCGAAGCCTGCGACCTGGACCAGGTGGAAGCGGAGGATATCGACCGGTTTGTGGCTTGGCTTTCCCTCTACACCCGTCCCGATGAGAAAAACCCGGACAAACAGATCACTTATACCAATAACAATAACGGCAAGCTGCGCAAGCTTTCCTCTGTGCGCAGTCTCTACAAATATTTATACAAACGAAAAAAAGTGAAGGCCAACCCAGCAGCCATCGCCGATGCGCCTAAGATTCACGATAAACCGGTGGTGCGCATGGAAGTCAACGAAATGTGCGACTTTTTAGACGCCGTAGAAACGGGCGCCCAATTAACCAAACAGCAAAAGGCATTTCATGAAAAAACAAAGCTGCGGGACCTGGCCATCACCACACTGCTGCTGGGCACCGGGATGCGTGTGTCCGAATGCGTGGGCATCAACATCAAGGATTTGGACTTTACTCAAAACGCCGTCCGCGTCACCCGAAAAGGCGGCGACGAATCCATGATTTACTTTGGCCAAGAGGTGGCCAGTGCTTTGCAAAATTACCTGGCAGAGCGGAAAAAACATCCCGACGATACAGAACCGGCCCTCTTTTTATCTTTGCAGGGAAAACGGATTGGAGTACGTTCCGTACAGCTTTTGGTCAAAAAATATGCGCAGACTTCTGTAAAACTGAAAAAAATCACGCCCCATAAACTGCGCAGCACCTTTGGCACCAATTTATATCAAGACACCGGCGACATTTATCTGGTGGCCGCTTCGTTGGGCCACGAAGATGTCAACACCACCACCAAACACTACGCAGCCATTGAAGAGTATCAAAAACAAAAAGCCGCACAAAACGTCCATTTGCGGCAGCAGGAGGCAGAACATGAATCAGTTAAAACAAGCATTTGACCGCACAGCCCAGCTGGAAGGCTATGGCGCGCCATCGGCGGTGCTGGTTCCTTTGATGGAAGTCAACGGCCAGCTTTGCCTGCTTTTTACCCAGCGGGCGTTACATATGAAACATCAGCCGGGAGATTTTTGTTTTCCCGGCGGCCATCACGAGGCAGATGAAACACCGCAGGAAACGGCTTTAAGAGAAGTTTGGGAAGAGATTGGCGTTCCGGCCAAACACATTGAGCTGCTGGGGCCTTGCGACATTGTATTATCTTCTTTTGGAGCCTATATTACGCCTTTTGCGGCAATGATCCATGATTTTTCTCTGGAGGAGATGGTGCTCAATAAAGACGAAGTGGAACAGGTGCTGCCGGTGCCGTTGCAGTTCTTTTTTGAAACGGAGCCAAGGCTCCACATTGTGCCGCTGAAACCGGAATTTCCGCCGGATTTTCCCTTTCATTTGATTGTGGGCGGAAAGAATTATCGTTGGGGCAAAGCCACCATGAAAGACTGGTTTTATCTGTATCATGATCATGTAATCTGGGGCTTAACGGCCCGGATTGTCAATAATGTGAAAGCCATTTTATCGGCGGCAGGCTATGCCCCTGCCAGCTCAAAAGAGCAGCAGATGATGACAGAGGTGAAGCCGGCAAAACCGGCCGTTGTGGCAGAAACAGACAAAGAGAAGCGGTAAAAAGCCGCTTCTTTTTTTATGGGAAAAAGGAGTACAAAAAAGTTTTTATTCATTTTCAGTAAAGAAAGCAAAACCATAGGGGAAGTACATTTGGACAAAGGGAAAAACAAAAGGATATGTTTTTCCCTTTCTTTTTCTCTTGCGGCAAGCGGCCGCTGGTCCTCCGGCCAACCTAGCTTGGCCTCCGGCCCCAAATTTGCAAGTGCAACGGACTCTGCCGCCGGAGACACCTTCCATGCTCCACCGCAGCAACGGCCGCTTGTTGCGCAGCAACATTGTGGCCGTGGATTTTCGCCATCCTCTGCTCATTTGGTGCCACTGCACAAAGGCGTGCCCTAAAAAAAGGGGGTGTGGGGGAGGAACTGCGGGCCTCGCAGCTCTGAGCATTTCCTCCCCCACGGTCTCCCTGCCCTGCCGAGGGGCGAAAACCAAAAGAGAAGCACCTCCTTTTCTTTCTCTCCTTACGGCTAGGCATGGAAACCGCAAGGGGGAGCATGGCTCAGTGTTGCGAAGGCCCGCAACGCTCCCCCTTGCATCCCCCTCCCTTCGGGCACGCTTTTGCGCCGCTGCGCCCAAAGAATTTCCCTCGGCTATCTGCCGCAGCCACTTTGCCGCCTTGTGGCAAGCGGCCGCTGGAGGCACCTTCACAGCTCCGCCATCCCCCACAACAGCCGCAGCCGCCCGGCCAAAGGACATCAAATCATAATTGTTTTCCTTTTTGCAACATTTCATGTCACAAAAATAATATATCAAGTTGTCGATTTTTTTCCAAAAATTTCATACGCTATTAAAGACGGGGAGGCAAATACGTATGGAATCAGCTCATTATCAGGAATATAAAAAACTTGGGCTTAAAATTGCTTATTATCGAAAATCTTGTGGTTTATCCCAGCTACAGCTGGCAGAAAAAATTAACATCAGCCGCACACATATGTCACGAATTGAAAATAACGATAGTTCTGTTTCTCTCGATGTGATTTTTCGTATTGCAAAAGCCCTGGATATTCCTGTTTCACGATTATTTGAATAAATTGCAGCCATCTACAACCCTCTTCCCTCTCCGCCTTCGCTTGCTTCGCCTGCGCCATGGCGTTTTCCAAAAAGAACTGGCCTTACAGCTCCACTATGGCCCTTCGGCCATCTCCAACTACGAAAGCGGCCGCACCGAGCCGTCTCTTTCTGTTCTAGTGACGCTGGCTGATTTTTTCCAGGTCTCCACCGACCACTTGCTGGGCCATGACATCCCCCTGCCTTCTCTCTGTTCCGGCGACGATTTTTCCCGTCTTTGCCGCTTCCTTTCTTCCTGCTCTGACGAAGAAAGAGAAGTTCTTCTTCGTCTTTGCGCGCTGCTGCAACAAAAAAAACCATAAAAGCCCTTGGTCCCATCCCAAGGGCTTTTCTTTTATCACAGGCTCTGCCCGGCTTCTTGTTCTTTGATATGCTCCTTCATAAAATGCAAAAACATCTGACTTGTAGGCGAAAGCTTCCTCTTTTGCTTTTTTATTACACCAATGGTACGGCAAATGGGCGGTTCCAGCGGAATATGCGCCAAATGACGCCGGCCAGCCAACACAGCCAGCTGAGGCAAAATGGCTATCCCCATGCCATTTTCCACCATGGACAAAATGCTGTTATCATCGCAGAGACGATAACGAATATCCAAAGAAATATCCTGTTGTTCCAACAAATTCAAAAAATCCCGGTCATCGCCTTCATCCATCACCACAAACACCTCTCCTTTCAGCTGCTGTGGCGCAATGGTTTTTTCCTTTTCCAAACGATGCCCCGGCGGCAGCACCACATAAAGCGGATCTTCAAACAACGCCTGGCAATGGTATTTTTTCACTCCGTCAATGTTGGTAATGCCAAAATCCACCACATCTCGCTCCACCCACTGTTCGATTTCTCGATAATACCCCTGATGCAGTTCGAAAACCACATGAGGATAGCTTTTTTGAAACGCCTTTAAAATATGAGGCAGCAGCGAACCGGAAAACGTGGCAAAGGTTGCCATGCGGACAATTCCTGCCTGCATCCCCTTCAGCTCCAGCGCTTTTTCTTTCAGCAGCTGTTCATCTTGCACCAATTTGCGAATCAGAGGCAGCAGCTGCTCCCCTTCATAAGTCAGCTGCAAACTGCGTCTAGACCGCACAAACAGCGTCGTCTCCAGCTCCTTTTCCAAGGAGGATATCATCTGGCTAACGGCCGACTGCGTATAATTCAGCTCCTCCGCTGCAACGGTGAAGCTGCCACATTCTAAAATTTTTAAAAATGCATCATATTTATTCAATTTCATCTCCTCCTTTGTCCCCACTTCATTTATTCTATGCTATTTGCCAAATAAAGTAAAATAAAATTTTTTCATTTCCACCATGATTTCTATTTGTTTTACTTTTCCTTCCCTTTCCTATATACTAATCTTACAAAAATACAAGGAGGAACTGCCATGGAATACGAAAAGAACCGCACCTATTTGGAAGTAAATTTATCTACCCTGCAAGAAAACTATCGCCAAATCCGCCACCTGCTCTCTCCCCACACCGATTTGATGGCAGTGGTCAAAGCCGATGCCTATGGCCTGGGCGCCGTTGCCGTTACCAAAGCCCTCCTTGCCTGTGGATGCAATCAGTTTGCCACAGCCACATTGGAAGAAGCCATGGAGCTGCGCGATGCCGGCGTCACATCTCCCCTTTTTGTGCTGGGACCAGTGTATGAGTTCCAGGTGCCTTTGGCCGTCAAACACAACATCATGCTTTCGGTCAGTTCCCTGGCCATGGCCAAAGCCTATCAGAAAGCGGCCAGCGCTGTTTCCCAGCCCCTTTTGGTGCAGATTGCTGCCGATGTGGGCATGAGCCGCTTTGGGCTGCCTTTGGAAACGGCCATGGCACAGTCGGTGGAAGAAGCCTGCCAAATTTTTTCTCTTCCCAATGTACAAGTGCGCGGTCTTTACACCCATATGACCGTCATGTCCCATCCCACAGAACGGGAATTTGACCTCCATCAGCTGCATTTATTTGAAACATTCACCCAAGACGTTTATGCACGCGGCATGTTTGCGCCGCGCCACTGTGCCTGCAGCGGCATGACGCTGCTTTATCCCCAATCTCATTTTGACCTGGTGCGCATCAGCGCGCTGCTCTTTGGCGTGCAGGATCCCCTGTATCAATCTATCCAAACCCAAGAAGTAGCCTCTTTGCGCAGCCGTATTGTATTTCTCAAAGACGTTCCCCGCGGCGCCACCGTCGGTTATGGACCTCATGTGACTCGCCGCGCCACGCGCCTGGCCGTGATCCCAGCAGGGTTTGGCGACGGCCTGCACCGCCGGCTATCCCATCAGGCCCCTGTGCTTCTTCATGGAAAACGCACTAAAATTTTTGGCAAGCTCTGCATGGATTTTTCTATGATTGATGTCACCGATATTCCTGAGGCATCTGTTGGCGATACTGTCACATTGTTTGGAAAAGACGGCGATGCGCAGATCTCCATCTTTGAATACGCTGCCTTGTACGACGGCACGGCTTGTGAAGTCATTACTTCTTTGGGCAAACGCATCAACCGAATTTATTTTCCATAACTTATTTTACCAAAAAACCGTCTGTGCCGAAACACAGACGGTTTTTTTAATTAAAATTTTTTCGATAATGATGGGGCAGCTGACCAACACAAGAGAAAAAGGCCGCAGAAAATTTGCCGAAATTTTCATACCCAACCTCCTGCGCCACAGCTGAAATGGGCAAATCCGTTGTCTCCAGCAGCCGTTTTGCCTCTTCCATCCGCCATGCTCTGCGATACACATACATCGTCTGCCCATACATCTGGCGAAAACAATTTTTTAAAGTCGATAATCCAATGCCATAAGACTCCGCCAAAGGCTCCAACAATTTTTCTTCTGCCACATCTTTGCGCAAAGCTTTCGCCACATTCCAGGTGCGCTGCACCGTATCCAGCGAAAAACAAGGCGGTTGTTCACTGCTGACTTTACTCTTTTCCAACATGGATAACAACGCCAGCATTTCCAATTTATGCTGCGCCAGCTTTTTTTCGGCCAAGAAAAGCCCCTGCATCATCTGTATGGCAGCCTGTTCCAGCTCCAGCAAGCAGGAGTTGTCTTGAAAAAACAGCGCCGGCGTTTCCAGCTCCATGGCCAAAGACGTTTTTAAAAAAGCTTTGAACCTCCCCCAGTCCATCACGATGTCAAATCCTCTGGTCCATTCCTGCGGAAAACATACCAGCTCTTTGTCCTCTTGATACACAATGGCCATCTGCCCTGGATGAAGAAACAAAAATCGTCCATTTTTCCTCCGGCAAGAGACCGTTCCTTCATAACAAAAACGCAACACAAAACCTTCCATCGTTTGGCGTTCCAGCCAAGTCCGCTTGCTGTGCCAAAAGGTCAGCGTCAAACCGGGAAAAAGCATTTCCCTCTGTACCAATTTTTGCTCCGTCTGTGCTGTTTTGGGTTTGAAAAGCATTGAAATCCCCCCATTTGTTAGCTCTACCTAACCAATAAAATTATACAGCTATTTAAGGGAAACTGCAACCTTTTTTGCAAAAAAGGAATGGGTTTTTTTGATTCTTTTTTTTGTCTTGATTTTTGCTCCAAAAAGTCTGAAACCCTGGTCTTTTCTGTTGTTTCGTTTTTCCAACCCAAACTAGTTTTGCCCATAGATCAAAAAAAATGCCGGCAAAAGCCGGCATATTTTTTACACTCGGTCCAAACCGAATGATTTTGGTTCCTTTTTTGCTTGGGGGTTCAAAAAAGGTTAGGAAGGATGGTATTTATGAATGTTGGGGTTTTTCTTGCTTGCAGATTCATCATAACGAAATTCTATGTCCTTCCTATGTCAAAATTGTAACATTTCTTTGAACATATTTTTTTCATCCATGTCTGCCCCATGGTCTTTGGGCGCCTTCTCCTTCTCTTGCGGGGCCAGCCATACGGCTTTTTTCCCAGCATTTGCAGCAGGAGAAGCCATAACCACTTTCCCTGCTTCATCCAGCTGAACCAATAACACCATGCCGGCAGTCAGATCCATCTGCTGCATCTGCTGCCATTTTTCTTCCATGACAAACGTAATGACTTCGCCGCTGCTTTCAAATGAAACGGCAGGTTCTGGACTTTTTTCCTCTTCTCCATCTTCCTGCTGCTCTGTCCCTTCTCCCAGATACCATGGCAAATTTTGCATCTGCTCCACCGATGCGTCCTCCAATAAAACAAGGCTGCCAATCTCTCCTGTTACCACGTCACCATCCACTGCCGTCACTTGTACAAACAGCTGGCTCTCTTCTTTCACCTCCAGAGTATACCTTGTTGTATCTTCTGCCGCCAACACACTTGCTGCCGCAGCAGCCAAAACGATCGTGCAGGCAAAAGCAACTGTGATGTACTTCTTTTGATCCAAATCGCCGCTCCTTTCTGTCCATATTTGGTTCTTCTTCGAACCATTTTTATCCTATCTGATCTGTGTGAAAAAAAGGTGACGATCAAAGGAAGGTTAGCTGAACCTTAGTCTGCTGCGCCATACCAGCTGGAAACCACCTCTGCCGGCAGAGGAAAAGCCTTGGCCCCTTCGGCCACATATCCCAAAATCGGAAGCCCCGTCAATGTTTCCATCATCCGGCAATTATCTTCTTCCATCCTGCCGCCATGGTAGCGGTTGATGAGAATCCCTCGAAGAGAAATTCCGTTGGCGGCTGCATACTGGGCTGTCAGCACCACCTGATTGATGGAGCCCAAGGCAGCGGTGGAAACGAGGAGCACCGGCAGGCGCAGCGCCTGGATGACGTCCAAAAGCATCAGCTGTCGGTTCGGTTCATAAACCAATGGGCAGATCATGCCGCCGCTTCCTTCCACCGTCACCAGTTCCATCTGCCGGCACAGCCCGGCAAAGGCCGATTGTATCACCGAAAGATGGGCATAGCCGCCTTCCAGCCGGGCAGCCAAGTGGGGCGAAACTGGTGTCTGATACGAATAGGATACCATGCTTTCTGTCTCTTGTTTCGTGCCGGAAACGGCCTTCACCCACCCGGCGTCGCTTTCAGAAAGGGATGCTGCGCCAGACTGGGCTGCTTTATAATAGCCTGCCTGATACCCTGCCTCAACCAGACATTTGACTAGCAACGCCGACACATAGGTTTTTCCTACATCTGTCCCTGTGCCAAGGATAAATAATCCCTTTGCCATTGTTATCCCTCCACTTGAAAGCCCAATCGCTTCACCATCGCCCGGTCACTTTCCACGGTGGCACCGGCCGTTGTCAATAAGTCGCCGGTGATGACGGCGTTGGCGCCACCCAAAAAGCACCGTTCTCCCTGCCGCGGCAGTTGTCCCCGCCCCCCTGCCAGACGCAAAGAGGCATCGGGCAGCAAAAACCGGTAAAGGGCCACAATCCGTTCCATTTCTTCCGGTGCTAAGGGCTGATGATGGGCATAAGGCGTATGGGCAATGGGCGAGAGGAGGTTTAGCGGCACATGCTTGATGTGCAGTGCACGCAGCGTCAGCGCTAAGTCGATTCGGTCTTCCATCGTTTCTCCCATGCCAAAGAGGCCGCCGCTGCAAACAGACAGCCCCACCCGCTGCGCTGCCTGAATGGTGGCTATTTTTTCCTCATAGGTGTGGGTGGTACAGACAGAGGGAAAGAAGCGGCGGCTGGTTTCCAAGTTATTATGAATCCGGCTGACGCCGGCTGCCTTCAGCTGCCGCAACTGCCTTTCATTCAGCAGCCCGCAAGAAAGGCAGACCGAAAGCCGGCTTTGGGCACAAATGCTTGCTGCCACACGGCAAAGCATGCTTGTCTCCTCTGCATCAATGGTGCGCCCCGATGTGACAATGGCATATCGCCCCACGCCGCGGACCGCCATGTCCAAAGCACGCTGCACCATGGTTTCTTCCGGCAAAAGACCATAGATTTCCACTTGTGTAGGATAATGAGCCGACTGGGCGCAAAATTTACAGTCTTCCGAGCAGCGGCCGCTTTTTCCATTTAAAATGGCGCAAAAATCAAATCCGTTGCCCGCCTGTGCCTTGCGAATCTCCTGAGCAGCCTCCTGCAGTTTTTCCAAAGGCGCTTGGGCCAAATTCATCGCTTCTTGTTTGGAAATTTCTTTGCCTTGCAGCACCTGTTCCTTCGCTTCTTCCACCGTCATGCCTGTTCCCTCCCCCAAAGGCCATACCTTTTGATTTGTTCCATCACCAAAACGGCTAACATGCTTAGCACCACATCTCCCGGTAAATCCAATGGGAAACAGGCTGCCAGCAGCACCCAAAGCGGCGTAGGCGTGGCCAGATACCACCGCAAAATGGCATACTTATAGAAAATACCCACGCCGTAAGTCACCACCAGTGCGCCAAAAGACGCCAAAATGGCGCCTTTTCTTCCGCCAGCCACCTGGGTGTTGATCCACCCGGCCACATAAGCCGCACCGAGAAAGCCCAATAAATAACCAAAGCTTGGGCGCAATACATAGCTGAGTCCGCCGCCGCCAGCAAACACCGGCACCCCAAAAAGCCCCAGCAGCACATAGCCGCCCACTGCCAAAGCGCCCTTCTTTGCCCCTAAATACAAACCAGAGAGCAATACGAAAAAGAATTGCAGCGTAAAATAATCCAGATAGGGAATCGGAATTTGAATACGCGCGCCAACGGCAATCAGCGCCAGAAATAGAGCGCATTGTGTCAAATCCCTTGCTGTCCAGACAGATTTCTGTCTTTTCTGTTTGATGTTCTGTTTTTCTGCCATGAATATCCTCCTTTTCTGTATTACCTTACCTTGTTTTTTTCTTATTGTCAACATTTTTTTAGTTTTTAGTTGACAATAAGAAGAAAAATATCCCGAAGACCATACGGTCTTCGGGGTTTTCTCTATCCCATGAAAATAGGTCTCTTTCCGTTTCGTTCCGGAAAACAAAAAAATGGGCCTGCTTATTTATGAAAGACAAACAAATATTCATGGGCGATCAACAAAAAATGATATTTGACACTGTTCGTTTTCCAATAACCTGTAGCTTTACAGTTATGCTGTTCTTGGACTTCTTTCAAAAAAATCAAACGACGAGGACCGCTATCTTTCCATTGACCAACACCATCATTCCTCTCACTAGACTCAAAAACTAATTGAAATAACAAATGGACTGATTTCTCCTAAAATCGATACCATCCTGTCGCTTGCATCTTTGGCTTTACAACTGCCATTTGCCTCAACTGTACTTCTCCTGGCGAAAGGACAAGTCCTCCTTTTTCATACTGCTCTTTTGCAATTTTCATGGCATCTTCTGCACAATCAGCTGTGATTTCAAATTCTTGAACCACTAATTCTTCCATTGCAATGATAAATTTATCTGTTTTTTTCATTCTGTTGATCCTTTACCATATTTTTTTATAGTTTCCATTTCCTAAAAATGCAATATATCCCCTATCTCTCAGCAGCTGAAGCTGCTGCCTGATTTTTGGTCTTATATTATGATTCTCCGGGTGTTTTCGCTGCAATTCATGTTCAAAAAAATACAGATCTTTCAACGAAAAATCAGTGGAATGAAGTTGATTGATACAATTCAAAACATCCATGATCCATCCACGATGAGAAACGTCTTTCACTTCAAGTTTACTGCTTGCATTGACTTTTTGTATGACCGTTTTGATATCGGCTATTTTACCATCCGCGATAATGGAGATTCTTCCCTGTTCTGGGACTTTTTCTATGACAATATTGCACCCAACCCAGCCTGCACGACGAGCCGTTTGTGCCAAAGGCTTTCTCTTTTCAATCATGTCAGGCACAAAAAAGTGCTTGGGAATCAGTATCAAGTTTTGCACGATTCCCTCTGTCTTTGAATAACTCAGAAAGAAAAAGTCGGGATTTTGATTTCCTGTAATTCTCTTTATCATTGTTTCGTACGCACCATCGGTGATTTTATTGCCTAAAGCCCCATTCTTGCTTTTTAATTCGTACTGTTGATTGCAATGGGGACAGAAAAAGTCTGCTACAGGACGATTATTTTCAAATTGATTGATATGTATATTTCCACAATGAGGACAATACATATTTTCTTTCACCCAGCGCTCCGTTACGATGCGTGCAATCTGTGAATTGGAATGATAGCTCCCAATGTTGTTTCCATCCAAATGCAACTTCATCAATACAAGCTCCCTAAAAATCTAAATTGTTGAAAACAGTTTTTCTCTTTTTTGATCCATCCGGCCAATCAGTTCCAAAATCAGCTCTTTCTTTCATCATAAAGCAGATTCCTTTGCATACCGTAAGCGTTAGCCTTCTTTGGCATCGCACCAAGAAAGGGTGCAAAAAAGCAGGAGATACGCTCCTTTTGGAACGATCTCCTGCTTTACCAGGCTTTTGTTTTCGCTTGCGATTCTTGTTCCTTGCCTGCTCCTCACAAAAGGAAACAGAACATTTTTGAGGAACGCTCCGGGCTCCAAAAACCATCCCATTTTCTGCAAAACAGCGTCCAAAGACGTACTGAGAAGCAGTGGAAATTATCTCTTGGAGAACTGAGGTGCACGACGAGCTGCTTTCAAGCCGTATTTCTTTCTTTCTTTCATTCTTGGGTCACGGGTCAGGTAACCTGCTTTTTTCAGCACTGGTCTGTAATCAGCATCTGCTTCCAGCAATGCTCTTGCAATGCCGTGACGGATTGCGCCAGCCTGGCCGGTGAAGCCGCCGCCTTTTACATTTACCAATACGTCGAATTTTGCACCAGTTTCGGTGGCATCCAAAGGCTGACGAACGATCAGCTTCAAGGTTTCCAGACCGAAATATTCATCGATGCTTTTTTTGTTGATGGTGATGGTGCCATTACCTGGTACCAAATATACTCTGGCTACAGAAGATTTTCTTCTGCCGGTGCCGTAATATCTTGCTACTGCCATTTTGCTTCCTCCTTCCAAATCCAATTACGCATTGATTTCCAAAACTTCCGGTTTCTGTGCTGCATGTTTGTGGTCAGGGCCAGCATACACGTGAAGTTTTTTGATCATGTTTCTACCCAGTGCGTTTTTCGGAAGCATACCTTTTACGGCATGGAAAATCACTTCTTCAGGTTTGGTTTCCATCATTCTTCTGAGGGTGGTCTGTTTCAAGCCGCCCACATAGCCGGTGTGATGGGTATACAGTTTCTGATCCATTTTTTTGCCGGTAACAGCAATTTTGTCAGCGTTTACAACGATTACATAATCCCCAGTGTCTACGAAAGAAGTGTAGATGGGTTTGTTTTTCCCTCTCAAAACCTTTGCAACTTCAGATGCAAGACGGCCCAGGGTTTTGCCTTCGGCGTCTACAACATACCATTTTCTTTCAACATCAGCAGCTTTCGCTATGTATGTTGTTCTCATAAACGTAATACCTCCTTGAAAAATCCAACTGTCCTCTTTTTTTCTGCTCCGCCGGATGTTGTGGGGACATCCCTTGTCACAAAAAAAAAGAAAACTCACTTTATCTAGTTTCAAAACTCGGGGCTAACGAGTTTATTAAGTGGCATTCGAACAGAATAATTATAATACAATCATCCGTGTGTGTCAACCACAATTTCCTATTTTTCATACTGAATTTTCACCAGTGTCAGCCCGTTGGGCCCGGCCGTTTTTCCAGCTTTGGTGCGGTCTCGGCTTTCCAAAATGGTTTTCAGCTGTTCTTTGGAAATTTTGCCTTCTCCCACCATCATCAAGGTGCCTGCAATGATGCGCACCATGTTATACAAAAATCCGTTGCCTTTGACGCGGATGACAATAAAGTCGCCTTCTTTTTTCACCTCTATGGAATAAATGGTGCGCACGGTAGTCTTGGCCGTGCTTCCGGTGGCACAAAAGGCTTTGAAGTCATGCTCGCCCACCAGCACCTGGGCCGCCTCATCCATGGCTAGGATATCCAGTTGATTGTGATTAAATTCAGAAATTTTTCGACAAATGGGGTTGCGATAGGGCCCATTATAAATTTTATACTCATACATTTTCCACACGCAGTCATACCGTGGGTGAAAGGACTCCTCCACATCCACCGCATCCATCACCGAAATATCTTCCGGCAGGAAGGAATGGAGGGCCAGCGGCAGCTTTTCGGTAGGCACTGTGGTATTGACACGAAAAACAACCCGCTGCCCTAGGGCATGGACGCCCCGGTCGGTGCGGCTGGCGGCCAAAAGAGAAATGGGCTGTTTGAAAAACTGCTCCATTCCCTTCACCAGCGCCTCTTCCACCGTGGGCTGGTCGGCCTTGCGCTGTCCCTGCCAGCCAAAATAGTCGCTGCCATCGTAGGCAATCGTCAATAAAATTCTTTTTTCCATCGTTCCTCCGCCTTACAACCATATGCTCAACACTGCTTCTGCCAGCAAAAAAACAACACAAAGGGCCGTTGCCCCATAGTCCGCAGTGCCAAAGGCCATCTGATTCATCTTGGTGCGGTGTGCGCCGCCGCGATAGCATCTGGCCTCCATGGCCGTGGCCAGTTCCTCTGCCCGGCGAAAAGCCGAGATAAATAACGGCACCAAAATAGGCACCAGCGCCTTGGCCCGCTGCATCAAATTGCCCGTTTCAAAATCGGCGCCTCTGGCCTGCTGCGCCTTCATGATCTTGTCTGTTTCATCCAAAAGCGTTGGAATAAAACGCAGGGCAATGGTCATCATCATGGCAATTTCATGATAAGGCACCCCGATTTTTCCAAAGGGCTTGAGCAAATATTCAATGCCGTCGGTCAGCTGGATGGGCGTTGTGGTGAGGGTTAATAGCGATGAGGCAATGATGAGCATCATCAGGCGCAAAATAATCATCCCTGCCATGGAAAGGCCGCCGGTGGTAATCAAATACCAGTCCCGCCCCCATAGCGGCACACCCGTTTTATTGGTGAACACGTTGATGATGCCTGTCAGCACAATAATCAAAAAAATGCTCTGGATGCCCCGCAGCATAAACCGCAGCGGCACCTTGCTGCTCACCACCACCGCCGCCAAAGCCACAATGGCCAGCCCATAGGCAGCCACCGAGCCAATGCAAAACAGTGTGATAATATAAATCATCACAGCAACCACCTTCAGCCTGGCATCCAGCCGGTGGATGAGGGAGTTTGCTGCATAATATTGTCCAATGGTAATATCCCGAATCATGGTTTCGTCCCCTGTAAACAATCAGAAATCGCTTTTGCCGCTTCTTCAATGGTATAAAGGTCTTTTGGTATGGAAAAGCCCTTTTGCCGCAGCCCCTCCAAAATATAGCTCACCTGGGGGGCCGCCAGGCCAATTTGTTCCAATTCTTTGGCATGGGAAAACACCTCTTTTGGTGTGCCAGAAAAGGCCACTTTCCCCTGGTGCATCACAAAAATCCGGTCGGCCAGCCTTGCCACATCTTCCATGCTGTGGCTGACCAGCACCACCAAAAGCCCAAGGCGCCGGTGCATTTCTTGCACGGCGTCTAAGATTTCGTCCCTGCCCTTGGGATCCAGTCCTGCCGTCGGCTCATCCAGCACCAGCACCTCCGGCTGCATGGCCAAAATCCCTGCAATGGCCACCCGCCGTTTTTGTCCGCCGCTTAGCTCAAAGGGCGATTTTTCATAGGTCTCTTCGCCCATGCCAACCACTTCCAGCGCCTCTCTCACCCGCCGGTCAATTTCTTCCAGCGAAAGGCCCAAATTGGTTGGCCCATAGGCCACATCCTTATACACCGTCATTTCAAACAGCTGATGCTCTGGGTATTGAAACACCAGCCCCACCCGCTGCCGGATTTCCTTCAGCCTCTTTTTATCTTGGTGAATGTTTTCGCCGTTTAGTAAAATTTCGCCGCTGGTGGGTTTTAAGAGGGCGTTCAAATGCTGAATGAGAGTGCTTTTGCCGCTTCCGGTATGGCCGATGAGGCCAATGAACTCCCCATCTCGAAACTCCATGGACACATCGTCCAGCGCCGTTTTTGCCATAGCCGTGCCAGGATTATAAATATGGGTTACATGGTTGATTGTAATTGACATAAGGCACCTACCATTTCTTCCGTCGTCAAAATGTCCTTCGGTACAGCAAAGCCCATCTGCCGCAGCCGGTACGCCAGCTCCGTGGCCTGGGGCACATCCAGCCCAAAACTTTTCACTTGTTCCACCTGGGAAAACACCTCTCTGGGCGTGCCTTCCATGGCCACTTTTCCATCGTCAATGATAACCATCCAGTCGGCGTCCACCGTTTCTTCCATGTAGTGGGTGATCAGCACAATGGTGATGCCCTTTTCTTTGTTGAGGCGGTGGATGGTTTCGATGACGTCCTTGCGCCCCATGGGATCCAGCATGGCCGTGGGCTCATCCAGCACAATGCACTCCGGCTCCATGGCCAGCACCCCGGCAATGGCAATGCGCTGCTTTTGTCCGCCGCTTAATTTCGATGGCGTATCATGCCGAAAGGCCGTCATGCCCACCGTTTCCAAAGCCCGGTCCACCCTTTGGCGGATTTCCTCCGGCCTAATGCCCAAATTTTCCGGTCCAAAGGCCACATCTTCTTCAACCACCGTAGCCACAATCTGGTTATCGGGATTTTGAAATACCATCCCGGCTTTTTGCCGGATTTCCCACAGCAGTTCATCGTCTGCCGTATCCATGCCGTCCACCCAAAGGACGCCTTTGGTCGGCTTGATGAGGGCATTGATTTCCTTGGCAAAAGTGGATTTGCCAGAACCATTATGCCCCAGCACTGCCACAAAGGCGCCTTTGGGGATGGTCAGTGTCACATCATCCAGCGCCA
>CALWLF010000062.1 GCA_944381455.1 uncultured Clostridia bacterium
GCTGCCAGCAGGTTATTGGCAGCGCCAATGGCGTGGAAATCGCCGGTAAAGTGCAGGTTGATGTCTTCCATCGGCACCACCTGGGCATAGCCGCCGCCTGCTGCACCGCCTTTAACGCCAAAGACGGGGCCAAGGGATGGTTCTCTGACGGCAATGATGGTTTTTTTGCCCAAGCTGTTGAGGGCGTCGCCCAAACCGATGGTGGTGGTGGTTTTGCCTTCGCCGGCTGGGGTTGGGTTGATGGCCGTTACCAAAATCAAGTTGGCATCGGGGGCATCTTTCAATTCATTTTGCAGATATCTGTAGTCAATTTTTGCTTTATATTTGCCATAGTTTTCCACATATTTATCTGGAATCCCTGCTTTTTCAGCAATTTCATTGATCACTTTCATCTCTGCACGCTGCGCAATTTCAATGTCGGTTAAAAACTCTGCCATGTTCTTTTCCTCCTAAAACAGTGTGGTTGATTTCAACAGTGTTTGCTCCATTACTTCAGATTTTCCAGCCCTTCAATTTTTGCATTGTACTGATAGGTTTCCGATGGGAAAGTTCTTTCGTTTGCTTCTTTGACATAGTCATTGTAAGCACCCAAAATAGAGGTTCTCAAATCTGCATATTTCTTTACAAATTTAGGCACCCAGTCGTTCATGCCCAGCATGTCCTGTGCCACCAATACCTGCATATCGCACCCAGCGCCTGCGCCAATGCCCATGGTTGGGATGGAGATTTTTTTGGTAATTTCCGTTGCCAGCATGGCAGGAATGCCTTCCAAAACGATCATAAATGCGCCTGCTTCTTCCAACGCTCTGGCGCTGTCCAACAGAGCCTGTGCTGCTTCCAGGCTCTTGCCCTGCACTTTAAAGCCGCCCATCATGGCAGAAGTCTGAGGTGTCAAACCAATGTGGCCGCAAACGGGGATGCCGGCTTTTACAATGGCTTTTACCACAGGTGCCATGTCCGTGCCGCCTTCCAGTTTGATACAGTCGCAGCCGCCTTCTGCAAAAATGCGGTTTGCATTTTTTACAGCTTCTTCGATGCTTACATTGTAAGAACCAAAAGGCATATCGCCAATGACAAAGGTGTTTGGTGCGCCAGCAACGACGTGTTTGGTATGATAGATGATATCGTCTACCGTAACACCTACAGTGCCTTTTAAACCAATCATGGTCATCCCCAAAGAGTCGCCCACCAAAATCATATCAATATCGCTTTCATCCACCAGTCTGGCGTTGGTGTAGTCATAGCAGGTAATCATTGTAGGTACTTTTGCGCCGCCTTTGCAAGCCATAATGTCAGGTACGGTAATTTTCTTTTTCATTGTAACATCCTCCTTTTTCATTCCACATCGTTTTATATTTCTTTACTGTTTTTCTGCACCTATTTTTATAAGCAAACCTCGTGCCAAAACTAGTTTTTTAACAAAATCATCGGTTTCGTAAAATTGATGTCAATAAAACTCGATTGTAATTATACACTTTGAACAATGACCAACAAAATTCTGCTGTGATGCCATAAAAGCCTTGTTTTTTTTCAAAAACAAAGAACAAAGAAACGTGCAAAAATGTTTAAACATATTCAGTTGTTCAAACACTTCTGCACGTTTTTCACTTTTCATTCTTTGTTTGAAAAATTGTATGAAAAATAGAACAATATCTTAGACTGTACCATTTTCAAACAAATTGATCTGCTTGCTGTTGCATTGGCCCAGATTTTTTTTGC
The DNA here is from genome assembly GCA_944381455.1 of uncultured Clostridia bacterium. GTDB lineage: Bacteria > Bacillota > Clostridia > Lachnospirales > Anaerotignaceae > Neoanaerotignum. The sequence continues at coordinate 1,720 of CALWLF010000062.1, forward strand.
TTTTTATGCTTAAACACCCATCAGTGTTTCAACAGCTTCTCTCAATGTGCTGATTTCTCCAACATTGCCTGGGAAAATGACATATGCCATTTTCGGGAACTTGCTTTCTTCGCCCGTCATCCAAACAGGGATCCCCGGCTTGATTTGGCCCATGACGGTGGCCCGTTTTACCCGCAGAGCCTTGGTGCCCACATCGCTGGAGGTGATGCCGCCTTTGGCCACAATGAAGCTTGGTTTGATGGACAAATTGCCAATGACGCTGGTGACAGCATTGGAGATGGCCACCGATGCTTCCAAAATTTTGTCCTTATCGGTGGTATCCAGCTGCACCAGCTGACGGCTGGTAAATACCACCACAGACTGGCCTTTGGAAATAAAGCTTTCTGCTTCTTGGACCACTTTTTGCACTTCGTCTTCCAGCCCGCCTTCTTCCAGCACGCGGGCAGCATGAAATTCAATGAAGGTCAGCGGTTTTTTGCAGTGATGCAGTTCTTCCAGCTGCTGGGTGGTCTTTTTCACATGGGAGCCCACCAGCACAATGCCGCCGTTGGGGTTATTGTCGGTCACCAATTCTTCTCTGGTCAACAGCGCTTTGTCCGGCACGCCGCCCAGCACTTTGGTGATGGCTGCTGCCGAACGGAACAGGAAGACTTTGCCTGCGGCCACGGCTTTACAAAAAGCAATGGCAAAAATTTTGGCGTCGATGTAATCCACTGCATTGACAATGACTTTGCTGAAATCTTTCACAGCCATCAGCTTTTGGGCAATGCCGTCAATATCCAGCGCCCGCAGTTCCTCCAAAGAGATATAGGTGGCGTCGGCTGCTTTGTACTTGCCGCCGCTTTTTTCTTCGCAGTATTCGCCCATATGGCTTTTGGTGTAGCCAAAGCTTTTGTCTTTGGCAAATTCCGTCATGGCGGCCGGCGTCAGCTGGTCGCCTTCTTTGACATAGTGAACATTGTTGATGGTAAAACGGCCGCCTTCTTTAAAAAACGGCATCATAATTTCGCCATCAAAGGCTTTGCCGCCCAAGGCTTCTGTTTCTTCCTTTAAAATGGTGGTTTCCAAAGGATAATGGCCCCGCAAGGTGGAGTCGCTGCGGCTGATGAGGATATACTCTTTGCCCGTTTTCTTTGCAGCTGCAAAAATATTTTTCGCCATTTCCTTGTGGGCTTCGGTGGTCTGAGCCACAGTGAGACCGCGGCTATTGGTCAGCACAAAGAAAATGCTTTTTTCTTCTTCAAAGCCCTGCACCAATGTTTCTTCTTTCCAGTCGGTGTAGACAGAAACATTGTTTACCGTCTGCACCCCGGTGGGATCGTCATCCAGCACCACAATCTTTTTCTGCAAAGATGCCAGCGCATCTTTTAACATCGCTTCCACCTTTTGCTCGTCAACCGCCGGAAAAGAATCTAATACAGTGATGGACAATGGTGTTTCATTTGCCATTTTTTTGCCCCCTTAATCTACTTTTTTCACTTCCACACCGGCCAGCTGTTCAAAGTACTGCACAATGCCGGCATGGTCGTCGTTCATGTGGCCGCCCACTTTCAATGTCTGCATGATTTCAAACAGCTGTGCCGTCAAAGGCATCGGGCAGTCGATGTCATGGGCTGTTGCCAGCACGTTTTTGATGTCTTTGTGGTTGATGGAAATTTTTCCGCCCGGTTTAAAGTTGCGTTCCACAATCATTGGGATTTTGGCATCCAGCACCGTAGAGCCGGCCAAACCGCCGCGGATGGCCTGGTATACTTTCACCGGATCGGCACCGGCTTTTGCTGCCAGCACAAAGGCTTCCGAAACAGTGGCAATTGTCAAGTTTACAATCACCTGATTGGTCAGTTTTGTCACAGAGCCGCTGCCCGTTGGACCGATCAAAAGGGCAGAAGAACCCATGATGTCCATATAAGGTTTCACTGCTTCAAAATCTGCTTCATTGCCGCCGGCCATAAATGCCAACGTCCCGTCAATGGCCTTTGGTTCACCGCCGGAAACAGGGGAATCCACAAAACCTACACCAAGAGGAGCCAGTTTTTCGGCACAAGTCTGGCTTTGGGTTGGGGTAACGCTGCTCATGTCGCAGACAACGCTGCCTTTTTTGATGGTGGAAGATACGCCGTTTTCACCAAAAAGCACCTGCTGCACAATTTCGCCATTGGGCAGAATCGTAAAGATGATATCACATTCTGCGCCAATTTCAGCCAGTGTTGCGCCCTTAGCCCCAGCAGCTTCAAACTCTTTGACCACGTCTTGATTGACGTCGTTAACCATCAGTTCTACCCCTGCCTGCATCAAATTTTTTGCCATTGGCCGGCCCATGATGCCAAGGCCGATAAACCCTGCTTTTTTCATTGAGAAAACCCCTTTCACTTTAAGTATTTTTAGCGCATCTTTGCGCCATAAAACAACATCATATAATTCCCTACAATGTCTGTTACCCATCCGCGCTGCAACAGCGACAGCTGGCTGAAATGGGTGTTTGGCTCCTTACACAAATGCTCTTTCGTCTTTGCCATGGTATATTGAGAAAGTTCTGTGTTTACATTGATTTTGCAAATGCCGTTTTGGATGCACTGCCGGATGATCTCTTCCGGCGTGCCGCTGCCGCCATGGAGCACCAAAGGCACAGAGACCTGCTTTTTGATCTCTTTCAGCAAATCCACCCGAATATTTGGCGTACCACGGTACATCCCATGGACTGTTCCAATGGACACAGCCAAGGCATCCACACCCGTCTCTTCCACAAACACCCGGGCACTATTGGGATCGGTATATTGCTGGCCATGGTCGATCTCCGTTTCATTGGAGTAATCCCCCAGGGCCAAAGAACCCAGTTCTGCTTCCACCGATACATTTTTTTCATGGGCCATTTGACAAACGGCCTTGGTATTGGCCACATTTTGGGCAAAGGGCAGCGCCGATCCATCATACATCACCGACGTAAACCCGGCATCAATGGCCCGCCGGATGATGGCACGGTCCTGGCAGTGGTCTAAGTGCAGCACAAAGGGCAGCTCTTCTGTTACCGTCAAACGGCGCACTGCTGCTGCCACTTCCTCCAGCGTCATATTTTTCAAATACGACGCACCAAAAGAAACAATGGCCGGCACATTCTTTTCTTTTGCCGCCTGCACCACCCCATGGATGGTTTCCATGCTGTATACATTAAAGGAGCCAATGGCTCTTTGTTCTTTTTGGGCTTGCCGCAGCACTTCTTTCAAGGTGCAAAGCATCCGTTCCCCTCCTCTGTCTCATTGCGCAGTTTCATTTCTCTGGTGGCCAGACGGCTGGCTTCCAAAGCTTTTTGGGCCGCATCAGCTCTGGTGGAAAGAGAAATAAACAGCATATCCATAATCACCAGCTGCACCAGACGGCTGACCATGGCATCGGTGTAATAAGCCGAGTCGTTGGTGGAGCTGAAAATGCAAAGGTCTGCCATTTGGGCCAGGTCAGAATTCATGTAGCTGGTTAATCCCAAAACGCGGGCACCGTTACGCTGTGCCAGTTTGCAGCATTCCAGCACTTCCTTGCTTTCGCCTTCGTGGCTGATGAGCACCAGCAGGTCCTGTTCGCTTAACTGAGCCGCATGAATCAAAGCAATGTGGGAGTTATTTTCATTGATGACATTTTTGCCGCAGCGCAAAAATTTGTGATAGACATCTGTGGCAATCACGCCAGAACCGCCTGCACCAAAAAACATAATCCGTCTGGCCTGCTCCATCCATTTGGTGGCCTGGTTTAATTTTTGTGTATCCACCAGTTTGGAGATATCACAGATGGCAGAAGAGGCAATGGAAATGACCTTATCTTTGATGGCATCGGTGTCGTCATCCGGCTTAATTTCGTCATATCTTTTTTGTGTTTCTCCCATCGTGGCCACATCGCTGCGGCTCAAATCCTGGGCCATATCCAGCCGGAAGTCTTGATAAGACGTATATTCCAGCTTATTGATAAAACGGATGATGGTTGTCTCGCTGAGGTTACAGGCTTTGCCCAGCTCACTGAGTGTCATCCGCACACATTTGCTGCGGTTTTCCAAGATATAATTGGCCACTTGCTTTTGATTTTTAGACAGCGTGTTATACTTGACACGAATTTCCGTAAACAAATCCTTCCCCAAAACGGTAAACCTCCTCAATCATGATGTTTCTATTATTTTACCATAGTTTCGGACAAGAATATAGTATAAAAATTACTGCTTTTTTACTTAAATTTTATTTTTCTTCTCTTTGCCGTTAAATTGATACGAATACATTTGTCTTTATAAAAAATACTACTAAAAAAACAGGCTAAAACTACAGATAATTTTGCAGTTACAGCCTGTTTTTTCTTTGCAAGAGTCAAATGTACTAAAAATCGTACAAAATTTTCTCCATATTACTTCTTGCCATCCCGTTCCGTAGCCATCTGATAGGCCACGTCCACAATCATGTCTTCCTGGCCGCCCACCATTCTTCTGCGGCCCAGTTCTACTAAAATATCTCTTGGATTTAATCCAAATTTTTCAGCAGCACGATAGGTGTGCAGCAAGAAGCTGGAGTATACCCCGGCATAGCCCAGCATCAGCGGCGCCGTACGGATCACCTGCGGCCGGTGCATGATCGGTTCCACCACTTCTTCTGCCACATCCATCACGCCATATAAGTCTAACCCCGTGTCATAGCCCATCCGGTCCAGCACAGCGGCCAGCACTTCCAGCTGGGTGTTGCCGGCCCCGGCGCCAAGGCCGCGGCAGGTGGCATCGATATAGGTTGCTCCGGCTTCTACAGCTGCAATGGAGTTGGCCACAGCCACACCCAAGTTGTTGTGGGCATGAAAGCCAACGGGGATGGAAAGGCCGTTGACCAAAGCCGTCACCCGGTCAGTCACATCCTGGGGCAGGCAGTAACCGGCAGAGTCGGCCAGGTTGATATAGTCGGCCCCGGCAGCCTCGAAAATTTTTGCCTGTTCCAGCAGTTTTTCCGGCGAAGCCATGTGCACCATCATCAAAAATCCAACGGCCATCATGCCCATTTTCTTGGCGGCCTGGATATGCTGGATGCCCACGTCGGCTTCGGTGCAGTGGGTGGCCACACGCACCACCCGGGCGCCGTTTTTGTAAGCTTCTTCCAGGTCATCGATGGTGCCGATGCCTGGGATCAGCAAAATACACTGTTTGGCGTTATGAATCACTTTGCTGGCAGCCGAAATCAATTCCATTTCGTCATATTTGGAAAAACCGTAATTGAAGGTGGAGCCGGTGATGCCGTCGCCATGGGCGCATTCGATGATGTCCACCCCTACTTTGTCCAATCCGCCGGCAATGGCCGTCACCTGTTCTGGCGAAAAACTGTGGCTGACGGCATGGCTGCCATCGCGCAGCGTAGTATCAACAATATGAATTCTCTTTTTCTCCATGATAGGCCCTCCTTATTTTTGCAGCATTTGTTCCGCCAATTTTTCTGCCACAGCAATGGCAGCCGAGTTGATGATGTCCAGGTTGCCGGAATATTTGGGAAGGAAATCACCGGCCCCTTCCACCTGCACAATCACTGTCACTTTGTTGCCTTCCACCATCGGCGGCACCCGCAGCTGATAGCCCGGCGTATACTGCTGCACTTCTTTCACCCGTTTTTCCACGGCTTCTTTGATGGCTTTTTCATCGGGATTTTTCACTAAAGTATAGATAGTGTTGCACATCATCACCGGCGGTTCGGCCGGGTTTAAGATGATGATGGCCTTGGCCCGGTCGGCGCCGCCCACCTGTTCCAACCCCTTGCGGGTGGTTTGGGTAAACTCATCAATGCTGGCTCTGGTGCCTGGGCCTGCGCTTTTGGAAGAAAGGCTGGCCACAATTTCGGCATACTCCACATCGGCCACTTCGTTGATGGCATGGACAATGGGGATGGTAGCCTGGCCGCCGCAGGTAACCATATTAAAGTTGTCCACATCCTGCAAATGCGCCAGATTGACACAGGGCACCACATAAGGTCCCACGGCTGCCGGCGTCATGTCAATGGCAATTTTTCCTGCTTCTTTTAATACAGGGGCATTGGCCAGATGGGCCGAAGCCATGGTGGCATCAAAGACAATTTTCACCTCTGGATCGGCAGCAATGGCTTTCACCCCTTCGGTGGAGGTTTTAAAGCCCAGCCCCGCTGCCCGGCGCAGCCCTTCGCTTTCCACAATACCGGTCATAAAATCCATCTGCAAATGTTTGCTGCGCATCACCTTATACATCAAGTCGGTGCCGATGTTGCCTGGGCCAATGATGCCCACTTTGATTTTTTCTTCCATGATTTTTCCTCCTTATTGTTTTTGATACCCCAGCTGCGCCGAAATGGCAGCGGCGCAAGAAACCAGGTCTGCCGCCAAAGCCTTCAGCACATCCGGCGTCATTTTGTTGACCATGCCAGAAAGGCTGACTGCTGCCACCGGCTGGCCTTGATGATTGAAAATGGGGGCAGCCACACAGCGTAACCCCAGCTCAATTTCTTCGTCATCCACCGCATAGCCCAAACGGCGCACCGTTTCCAAATTTTTTAACAGCGCCTCTTTGGTGGAAAGGCTGTTTCTGGTTTTTTGGGGCAGCGGCTTGGTAAAGACATACTGTTCCAAATAGGTTTGTGGTAAATAGGCCAACAGCGCCTTTCCCACACCGGTACAGCTCATGGGCGCTCGTTTTCCCACCTGGGAATAGGAAATGAGAAAGTCGGGCTGGTCAAATTTATCAATATACACCACTTCCCCTTCCCAATGGGTGGCCAGATGGACCGTTTGGCCATAGCGCCTGGCGATGTCCTCGCAATATGGTCTGGCCTCCCGGCGCAGATCCATTCGCTGCTCCACCGTGGTGCCCAATTCGAAAAGTTTCATCCCCAGCCGGTATTTTTTTGTTTCCTCGTTTTGTTCCAAATATCCAAAAGTTACCAAGGTATTGACCAGGCCGTAAATGGTGCTTTTGCTTAAACCCATGGCTTCTGACAGCTCGGAAATACCCATTTCCTGTTTCTTTTGGAACAATTCCAAAATTTCCAGTGCCCGTGCCACAGACTGCACCAGCACCCCTTGCGCATTGGCCATAAGCCCTCCTTTTCGTTATTACCGAACTATGTTCTTAAAATCACTTCTCTTTTATTTTGCCTAAAAAACACCCCCTTGTCAAGGCACAACGTACCGAATTTTCTTCCCTTCTCTTATTCAATTCCCACAAAAAAACAGATGGTTTGTTTGAAAACAAACCATCTGTTTTTCATGCCTTGCCCTTTTCGTGGAAGGCCCGGGCCAGATATACTGCCGGCGTATCGGCCAAGGATGTGACAATGAAAATGACGTAACTGGAAATGACAATGGAAATAAGGGTATCCATGGAATAGGTGCCATAAAAAGCAAAAAATGTATACAAGACCGTGTTAAGCAGCTGGGAAACCAAGGTGGAGCCATTGTTTCTCAGCCACAAAAACCGACGGCTGTCGCCATAACGGTTTTTCGTAAAGTTCCACCAGGCATGGTATAGCCAAACATCAAACATCTGCGTCACAGCATACACCACCAAAGAGGCCAAAAGCATCCGCGGCGTGTTGGAAAAGATGGTGCGGAAGGCTTCGCCGGCCCAATCATTGGAGCTGAGCCGGTACAACAGCCAAGACTGGCTGACCACCAAAAACAGAAGGGACGTGGCAATGCCAATCCAAACGGCCTTTTGGGCTGCTTCCTTTCCTTCCGTTTCCGACAAAATATCGGTCACCAAAAATGTGGAGGCAAAGAGGATATTGCCAAGAGTCATCTCCATTCCAAAGGCGTCCACCAAAAGCAGCACCTCGATATTGGCCGTAATGGTGGCTAAGACGGTAAAACAATAGAGCCCGGCCTTTCCAAAAAGCCGGTACCAAAGCACCGTTCCCCCAAAAAGCACAAACAAAGATAAAATCAACAACCCCTCATTCATGTTCTTCTCCTCCTACGCCAAAATCCGTGTTGTTTAATAAAATATCCACCCGTTCGTTATCCCGATACTGGGGGTAGATTTCCTTTAAAAAGTCATCAATCACCGCCTGGTCCGGCTTCACATCTGTCGTATTTTCCACCATGATATTGATGCAAACCCGTTCAAAATACCGAAGTCCCGTTTCCACATCGTTTTTCATGCTCTCTGCCGTCTGCCCCGTCAAGCCAAAAAGAAGGCAGCATTCATTGAAGTTTTCAGCAATTTTTGCCGGGTTTGTTTCCTGAATTCCCTTTTGCAGCACCCGTTCCCGAAAGTCGGCATCAAAGGTTTCCACCCCGATTTTGATTTTGAGCGTCACACCGGCTTTGGCAAACTGCTTGCGCAGGGACGGAATTTGGGTTCGATAGAAATAATGGCATTCAAAATGCAGCAGCCGGATATCCTTTTCCTTGCACAAAGCAATGATTTCGGCCATGGTGGCCTCCCCCAGCTCTGGAAAAGAACCGGAATTGATGACCTCCAGATGATGAAACTGCCCCGTTACCCGCTGCAGCACACCATGGTTGAGAGCTGTATTTTCTGCCTCGTCGCTGGAGGCGTCCAAATGATAGTCGCAAAAAGTACATCGTTTCCATTTGCAGCCGCTGCCTCGCAGCAGCACAATTTCCCGGGGATTTTTTTCTAAAATCACACCATATCGTTCCATTTTCTTCTCCCTTCTCATAAAAAAAGACGGCCCCTTTTCACAGGAACCGTCTTTTTGGCACACACAAAAAAGCCATGGAATTTTCCATGGCTTTCGGGGGCGCAAAACGCC
>CALWLF010000063.1 GCA_944381455.1 uncultured Clostridia bacterium
GAATTTGATTATGAAGTGCTGAAACAACGTCTGCGGGAAACGGCTTTTTTGACCAAGGGCCTTCGCATCAGCCTTCATGATCGGCGGGAAGGGAGAGAACAGTCTAAAACTTTCCATTATGAAGGCGGCATCAAAGAATTTGTTACTTATATCAATAAAAACCGGACGGCCCTCTATGACAAGGTGTTTTATGCAGAAGGAGAAAAAGACGATGTGATGGTGGAAGTGGCCTTCCAGCATAACGACGACTATACAGAAAATATCCATACCTTTGTCAATAATATCAATACCACCGACGGCGGCACCCATTTGGTGGGCTTTCGTTCCGGGCTGCTGCGGACCTTAAACGCCTATGGCCGGAAAATGGGCCTGCTCAAAGACAGCGATAAAAACCTGACCGGTGACGACGTTCGGGAAGGGTTGACCACGGTCATTTCTGTCAAAGTGCGAGAACCTCAGTTTGAAGGCCAGACAAAAACAAAACTGGGTAATAGTGAAGTCAAAGGCGTGGTGGACAGCATCGTCAGCGAACAACTGACTTATTTCTTGGAAGAAAATCCGGCCATTGGCAAAATCATTTTTGAAAAAGGTTTGGTGGCCAGCCGGGCCAGAGAAGCGGCTAAAAAAGCCCGGGAATTGGTGCGCCGGAAAACTGGCCTCGACAGCAGCCGTCTGCCAGGGAAACTCCAAGACTGCACCGATAAAAACCCGGAAAACTGCGAAATTTATCTGGTGGAAGGGGATTCCGCCGGCGGCTCTGCCAAACAGGCTAGAGACCCCCATACCCAGGCTGTATTGCCTTTGCGCGGGAAAATTTTGAACGTGGAAAAAGCCCGGATCGACCGGATTTTGTCCAGCGATGAAATCAAAAACATGATTACCGCCTTTGGTACCGGCATTTCCGAAGATTTTGATATTTCAAAACTGCGCTATCATAAAATCGTCATCATGACCGATGCCGACGTGGACGGCGCCCATATCCGTACCCTGCTTTTGACCTTCTTCTATCGCTATATGCAGCCGCTGATCACCGAAGGGAAAGTCTATGTGGCCCAGCCGCCGCTGTATCGGGTAGAAAAAAATAAACAGCATTATTATGTGTACGATGACCGGGAATTGGAGGCTCTTTATGAAAAAATCGGCCGTACTGGCATCAAAGATGTGCAGCGGTATAAAGGCTTGGGAGAAATGGATTTCGACCAGCTGCGGGATACCACCATGGCCAAGGAAAACCGGATTTTGAAAAAAGTAGATTTGAACGATGCCGTTTTGGCCGATGAAATTTTCAGTATGCTGATGGGCGATAAAGTGGAACCACGGCGTAATTTCATCACCGAAAACGCCGCCTATGGTACATTGGACATCTAAGGCTTTGGGATAGAGAGGAAGCAAAACTATGAGCGAACAGCAAGAAAACCAGATCGATAAAATGATAGAAATCGATATTGGCGAAGAAATGAAACAATGCTATATCGATTATGCCATGAGCGTCATCGTTTCCCGGGCCCTGCCCGATGTGCGGGACGGTTTAAAACCGGTGCACCGCCGGATTTTGTACGCCATGAACGAAATGAATTTGGATCCGTCCAAGGGCTATCGAAAATCGGCCCGTATCGTCGGCGATACCATGGGTAAATACCACCCCCATGGCGATAGCTCCATTTACCAGGCCATGGTGCGTATGGCGCAAAACTTCTCCATGCGCTATCCCCTGGTGGATGGCCACGGCAACTTTGGCTCCATCGATGGCGACGGCGCCGCTGCCAGCCGTTATACGGAAGCCAGATTAAGCCGTATTTCCGCCGAAATGCTGGCTGATATTGAAAAAAATACCGTGGATTTTGGTCCAAACTATGATGAAAACGAAAAAGAACCTCTGGTGCTGCCGGCCCGGATTCCAAACCTGCTGGTCAATGGCTCTTCCGGTATCGCTGTTGGTATGGCCACCAATATTCCGCCCCATAACTTGGGCGAAATCATTGATGGTGTGGTAAAAATCATCGATAACCAGGTGCAGGAACACAGGGAAACGGAAGTGGAAGAACTGCTGGATGTGATCCACGGCCCAGACTTCCCCACCGGCGCCACCATCTTGGGCCGCAGCGGCATCCGGGCCGCCTATAAAACCGGCCGGGGTAAGATCCTGGTTCGTGGCCGGGCAGAAATTGAACCGGGCGAACATGGCTGCGAAAAAATTGTCATCACCGAAATTCCTTACCAGGTCAATAAAGCCCGCCTGGTGGAAAAAATTGCCGATTTGGTCCGGGATAAAAAGATCGAAGGCATCCGCGATATCGTAGACCAGTCGGCAGGCGAAGGCATCAAAGTGACCATCGACCTGAAAAAAGACGTCAATGCCAACGTGGTTTTAAACCAGCTTTATCAGTATACCCAGCTGCAAGAAAGCTTTGGCGTGATTATGCTGGCCTTGGTGGATGGCAAACCGCAAATTTTGAACCTGAAAACGATTTTGGAAGCCTACTTGAAGCATCAAGAAGATGTGGTGCGCCGCCGTACCCAGTTCGATTTGGATAAAGCCGAACGCCGCGCCCATATCCTGGAAGGCTTGCGCATTGCTTTGGATAACATCGACGCCGTCATCCGCACCATCCGGGAAAGCTATGACGATGCCAAAGAACGTCTGATGGAACGCTTTGGCCTTTCGGAAGTCCAGGCCCAGGCCATCTTGGAAATGCAGTTGCGCCGTCTGCAAGGACTGGAACATGAAAAAATCGATACGGAGTATCGGGAACTGTTGGAAAAAATCAAATATTTCAAAGCCATTTTGGCCGATGAAGCCATGCTTTTTGGCGTCATCAAAGAAGAAATTTTGGCCATCAAGGCCAAATATGCCGATGACCGCCGCACGGAAATTGTCAATAACCCCGGCGAAATCGACATCGAAGATTTGATTGAGGAAGAAACCGACGTGTTTACCCTCTCCAATTTGAACTATATCAAGCGGACGCCGCTGGATACGTATAAGAGCCAAAATAGAGGCGGCAAAGGCATCATCGGGATGCAGACCAGAGAAGAGGACTTCGTCAAAGACTTGTTTGTTTCCTCCAATCTCGATACCATTTTGTTCTTTACCAACCTGGGTAAAGTCTACCGCTTAAAAGGCTATCAAATCCCAGAAGCGGGACGGACGGCCCGCGGCATGGCCATCGTGAACCTCTTGGAATTGTCCTCGGAAGAAACCATCAGCGCTGTTATTCCGGTGAAAAAATTCGAAGAGAACCAGTATCTGGTTATGATTACCAAAGAAGGCGTCATCAAACGAACCGATATGATGAGCTATAGCAATATCCGTAAAGGTGGCCTCAATGCCGTTACCCTGCGGGAAGGCGATAGCCTGATCCGTGTCCTTTTGGCCACCGACGACGATGAAATCTTTGTGGCCACCCGTAACGGTATGGGTATCCGCTTTGCCGCCAAAGACGCCCGCCCCATGGGCCGCGTAGCCACCGGTGTGCGCGCCATCAAGCTGAAAGAGGGCGACTATGTCATCTCCGCCGATATCATTTCCGATACGGACCGGATTTTGAATGTGGCCGAAAACGGCTATGGCAAACGGACCTGGGGCCATGAATTTAACCTGCAAAACAGAGGCGGTATGGGGGTTAAAATCCACCATATCACCGAAAAAACCGGTCCTCTCGTTTCCACCGCCGTCATCAGCGACCAAGAAGAAGTGATGCTGATTACCAACGAAGGCGTCATCATCCGCCTGCGTGGCGAAGATATCAGCACCATCGGCCGCAACAGCCAGGGTGTGAAGCTGATTCAGCTGGAAGAAGGCGTAAAAGTGGTTGGCATTGCCAAAATTCACGAAGAAGATGTGGAAGCAGCAGAAGAAGTGCATTCAGATGATGACATCGACCGGATGGTTGCCGAAACCATGGAAGAGGAAGAATGATCTGTTTTCAGTATAAAGACAAAATTGTCCTTAAATAAAAGACAAAATCAATTTTTCTTTGAAAGACAGGAAAAATAAAGATAAAATTTTTAAAAATAAACCAATAAAAAATTTTAGTCCCACTGGAAAATTCAGTGGGACTTTTTTTGAACAAAAAGAAATTAGAAAGCAGAAAAGAATGGGCAAGCAGAAAAAAGCAGGCAAGAAAGCAGCAGAAAAATACGGCAGACATAAATGCCCTTAAAGGAGGATATGGATCTTTACCTCGCAGCGGTCTGCCTGTTCCTCCAATTCATATTCTGCTGTAATGCCAGCCTGGCGGATTACAGCCACCGTCTGCCGCACGGTGTTGGTAATCAGGCGGATGTCGCCCAAAGAACCTTTGATTTTTTGATCGTGGCTTTTGGTCAGTTTGTCTCGCAATGCAGAAAGGGTATCTGCTACCAATTCCTCTGTTTTTTTCACGTTCAGCTCTTCCACAATCACCTGGTTGACCACTTGCATCAGTGCATCGGGATCTGGAATCCGCAAAAACGCCCTGGCGTGGCGCTCGGTCAGCTGATGGTCCATGATGAGCCGCTTCACCTCATCGCTAAGGCGCAGCAGCCGCAGTTTGTTGGCAATGGAAGATTGGCTGCGCCCCATTTTTTTTGCCGCCTCTTCTTGGGTAAACCCATATTCCTGGATGATGCTTTGAAAAGCTGCCGCTTCTTCTAAAAAATGTAAATTTCGTCGCTGGAGGTTTTCTGTCAAGGAAACCATGGCGCTTTTGCCGTCGTTGGCTTCCAGAACCAGGGCCGGAATTTCTGCTAAACCAGCCAGCTTAGCTGCACGCAGCCTCCGGTCGCCACAAACCAGTTCATATTGGTTCTCGCCCATGGACCGTACTGTCACCGGCTGTAACACCCCCATTTCTTTGACGCTTTGCACTAATTCTTCCAAATCAGCGCTGTAATACTGCATCCTCGATTGGTTGGGACTGGGCTTAATTTGCTGTACCGGCACGGATAAAATCGCATTGGATGGGGCAGGGGATGCTTTTTTTGGAAAAAGATCGGTCAATCGAATTGCATCTGCCATATTGTCACGCTCCTTACTGTAATGACATGAAATAATATGGAATTTTCTTCCATTTTAGTATAACAGCCCTGCTTTTGACGGAAAAGGAGAATCGTTCCCTTTTTTGGGACAAGGGGATTGGTATTTCGACGGCAAAAAGCAGTTTTTTGTTGTAGGAGGAAAAGAAAAAAAGAAATTTAGGCCTTTTTTGTGGTTCTAATTGGGGATCACAATGGTTTTTCCGATTTCTTCTTAAGCCAAATGCAGAAAATCATTTTGCTACATGATAAACAAAGACAGCCGAAATCCTTTTGTTTTCATGATTTCGGCTGTCTTTGTTTTTTTGAAGGGATAAAACTTATATTCTTCTTTTCTTTGTTTGTAGGGCTTAAATGGTCAGTTCTATGATGTTTCCTTCCAAGTCCACCACACAACTTTCATAATATCCATCTCCAGTGGTGCGTGGACCGCTGAGAACGCAATAGCCGTCTTCTTTGAAGCGATTGGTCAGCTGGTCCACCTTTTCCTTGCTGCCCAAAGAAAAGGCGAGATGGAGATAGCCGGTGCGAAGAAGACTTTTTTCAGTTTCTGTCTGTCCCTTTTGGCAGATCAGTTCCAGTTTGGTTCCATCGTCAAACGATAAAAAGTAAGAACGAAAGGCGGTGACAGGATTATGGTATCCTTCGTTGGAGACTGCTTCGAAATAAGTGCAAAAAAAGGTCTTTGCCCGTTCCAAGTCCTGGACAGCCAGGGCCACATGGTCAATCTTCATTCATTTGCTCCTTTTTGATCAGAAATTTGCTTTGGCTTCATAGGAAAGCAGTTTGATAGCAGCTACGGCCGTTTTCTCTACGACAGCATCTTGAAATGTGATAGAGGCGTTTTCGTTATATTGTTGTATGAGATAGGAAAGGGCCTCCTTTTTCTCTTCCAGCTTTGTAAGAAAAGTCACTTCCCCGGTGGCAATGATGCTTTCAAAATGAGCGCTGTACTTGCAGGCAGTATCTGCCGTCAAAATGGCTTCTGTACGGGCCAGGCAAAGCCCGACTTTCTTATTTTTTTTCAGCAGCTCCATTTTTTTGCCCTCTTGGGCACAGTGAAAATAAAGGATATACTGGTCCCCGATTTTTTGATAACCAAAACTGAGCGGAACGGCATAGGGAAAATCTCCGTCTTCCATGGTCAAAACCATATGGTCGCAGCGGTCAAAAATTGCTTGAATGCGTGTCTGGTCTGTGATTGCCCGGTCTTTTCTTCTCAAAGCTGTTACCTCCTGATTCTTCCTTTAGTTTTGGATTTTCAAATTATTGATCTGTGTTTTTTTGCCTCTCAGAATCATAAAAGTAGAGCTGGAAGTGGCTGCCAGCAGTTCCTGATTCACATAGGCTTCTCCTGTAAGGCTTACCAGTGTGCGTCCGTTGGAGCGGACCTTTACTTTTACTGTCAATTCCGATCCCATGGGAATGGGTTTTAAAAAACGGGTGGCAAGATCTACAGTGGTGATGAAATTATCTTCGGCAAAATAATGGGTGATCATGCCAAAGGCGTTGTCAAATGCGGCACAAAGCAAGCCGCCATGCATGGAACCTTGGGGATTTAGTTCCCATTCTTCCACTTGATAGGCAATGGCAATTTCTTTTTCGGCCAAGTTGCTGGAAACGAAACGAGGCTGCATTTGTTTCATGATGCCGCTGCCTTGATCGCTTTTGGTATAGTTGATGACATGCTCAATGACGGCTTGAAAAGCTTGTTCTTGCTCTGTTGTGGTTTGCTCTGTTTTTTGTTCCATTTTCTTATTCACTCCATTTACTTCAAAATTACAGCTGTTCTTTTACCAGCTGCACAAATGCAGCCGTATTTTCCATGTGCGGAAACAGCCTTGTTTCTTCAAAAATATAATACGCTTCTTCTGGACGAAGTTTTTCCAACACATCCATATTTTCCACTGGATTTTTTCTGTTTTCTTCTCCCCAAAGCACCACCACCGGCATGGTCAGTTGTTTAAAATATTCTGTGATAGGCAGGTTCATATAGTGGGTGCGGAAGGAAGCATGGGCAAAGCGGACATTTCCATTGGTGCCATGGGCGCCGAAATAAAACTGGTTGACCAGCTCTTTGTTCACTCGTTCTGGTGCATAAAAACCCTGGGTACGCAAAAATTTTTTGATGGAACGGCGGGAAGCAGTCCAGTTATATAATGTGGTACCTTTTAAAGGCAGCTCCCAAAGCGTTCGAAGAAAGATATCTCTGTTTTGTGCCACAGGATCTGTAATGCCGGTGGGAGAAATCAGCATGATTTTTTGAAACCATTGAGGATACAGTTTGGCTGCAATGGTCAAAATCATACCGCCGCCGTTGGCGCCGATGGCAAAACAAGGTTGTCCCACCACTTGTGTAAGAAAATCCTGTAAAAAATAGGTGTAGATGAAGGCAGTGTAAGTGATTTTTGGTTTTTCAGAATAGCCATAACCAGGCAAATCCACGGCATAGACAGTAAATTTCTTTGCCAAATCTTTGATGCTGTCTGTAAATTCTTTATGGCTGCACCCCAAATCCAAGCCATGAATCAGCAGCAATGGCGGGCCGCTTCCTTCTTTTTGATAGTGTATTTCCCCATATTTCCATTGATAAAACAAATCCGGCTGTTCTTTATCCTGCCGGCGTGCCAAATGAAAAATAGCATGATTGATTCCAGCTACAGCGGCAGTGAATGCACCAAAACAGGCAGCCAGTTTTGCAGCATTTTTCCACTTCATGATCACTCCTCCTTTCTTCCTATTATGATACAAAACAGGTAAAAAGAAAAGTATTTTTTCCTTGTTTTGCGGAAATGTTTCACGTGAAACAAGGGGGAAAAAGGCCGGTTCCTTGTCTTGTCTGGGTATGAAATTTATGGTATACTAAACCCAGTGTGAAACGATAAAGTTGGAAAGGAAGAACGCTATGGATATCAAATTGGAATTGGGCAGAGCCATTGGCGCCGTTGTTCAGATGGAAGCAGAAGAAGTGGCTGGATGGATGGAAATCCCTCCCGATACAGCCATGGGAGATTATGCTTTTCCTTGTTTCCGTCTGGCAAAAACCATGCGCAAAGCACCGCCTGCCATTGCGGCTGAATTAGCCCAACAGGTGGAAAAACCGGCCTTTGTGGAAAAAATAGAAGTGAAGGGCGCTTATTTGAATTTCTTTTTGGATAAGGCGTCGTTTGCAAAAGTCGTTTTAGGAGAAATTGCCGCCGAAAAGGAATCCTATGGCAAAAGCACCATGGGAAATGGCAAAACCATTGTGATTGACTATTCTTCGCCTAATATTGCCAAACCATTCCATGTGGGCCATCTTCGTTCCACTGTCATTGGAAATGCTTTATATCATATTTTTGAAGCCCTGGGCTATCATTGCGAAGGCGTCAACCATCTGGGAGATTGGGGCACCCAGTTTGGCAAATTGATTGTGGCATACAAGTTGTGGGGCGACGCCAAAGAAGTGGAGGAAAAAGGAATTTCGGAACTGATGCGTCTGTATGTGAAATTCCATGACGTTGCCGAAGAAAAACCGGAACTGGAAGATGATGCCCGGGCCTGGTTTGTGAAAATGCAGGACGGAGACGAAGAAGCACTGCGGCTTTGGAAATGGTTTTATGATATCAGCATCAAAGAGTTTGAACGGGTCTATCATATGCTCCATGTTTCCTTTGACCATTACACCGGAGAAAGCTTCTATAATGATAAGATGGCCGCTGTGGTGGATGAATTAAAGGAAAAACAGCTGCTGACAGAAAGCAATGGTGCTATGATTGTTGATTTGAGCGAGGAAAACATGCCGCCCTGCTTGATTATCCGCACCGATGGCGGCACCCTCTATGCCACCAGAGACATTACGGCAGCTTTGTATCGAAAGAAAACTTTTGATTTTGACAAGTGCATTTATTTAACAGCCTTGGATCAAAATCTGCATTTTGCCCAATGGTTTAAAGTCATTGAAAAAATGGGATATGACTGGAGCAAAGACCTGGTTCATGTGCCCTTTGGTCTGGTCAGCCTGGATTCTGGAAAACTTTCCACCAGAAAAGGACATGTAGTGCTGATGGAAGATTTATTGCGTCAGGCCATTGCCGAAACAAAAAAAATCATCGAAGAAAAAAATCCGTCTCTGCCTGAAAAAGAAGAAGTGGCCAAACAAGTGGGCATTGGCGCCGTGATTTTCAATGACCTCTATAATAGCCGTATCAAAGATGTGGTGTTCAGCTGGGAGAGAATGTTGAATTTTGAAGGAGAAACAGGACCTTATGTGCAATATACCAATGCCCGGGCCTGCAGTATTTTGCGTAAAGCAGAACCAGTGAATTTGGAACAAGTTGATTTTTCTAAATTGTGTGATGGGGCCACGGCCGATGTTTGTAAGGCGCTGTACGCATTTCCAGAAAAAATCAAAGAGTCTGCTGAAAAATACGAACCTTCGGTATTGTCCCGTAATTTGATGGACATTGCTCAAAAATTCAATAAGTTTTACCATGACAATCCTATCTTAACCAGCGAAGAGGAAGTGAAACAGGCGCGGTTATTGGTGGTGTTTGCCGTTAAAACTGTATTGACGGCTGGGCTTGCCATTTTGGGTATGGAAGCACCGGAACAAATGTAATGTTTCACGTGAAACAGGATAAAAAGAGATTTTGCGCACGAAACTTTCGGTTTCGTGCGTTTTCTCTTTTTTCTGTGAGAAAAAAACAACGAAAAATGGGCGGAAGGGTTTTCCTTTTGCTCATCTTGTGGTAGAATAAAACAAGAATCATGTATTCTTGTTTTTTCAAATGAGAAAAACAGAATAAAACTGTAACATCTGGAAGGAGTTTTGCAGCCATGGGGAAGGTGCGCATCATTGCCGTGACCAATCAAAAAGGCGGTGTCGGAAAGACAACCACCTCCATCAACCTTTCTGCCGCTTTGGCAGAAGCAGGAAAAAAAGTGTTGTTGGTGGATGCTGATCCCCAGGGAAATGCCACCAGCGGTATAGGGCTGGAAAAGAACCAGCTGCCCATTACCATTTATCAGATGTTTTTGCAAGAAGCCACCATAGAGCAGGTGACACAAAGCACTTGTGTGGATGGCTTATGGGTATTGCCTGCAAATAAAAATTTATCTGGGGCAGAAATTGAACTGATTGCCGTAGAAGAGCGGGAATATATTTTAAAACGTCATCTGGAGCAGGTGAAAGACCAGTATGACTTTATCATCATCGATTGTCCGCCGGCACTGAACTTAATTACCATCAATGCATTAACGGCAGCCAATACGGTGCTGGTTCCCATCCAGTGCGAATATTTTGCCATGGAAGGATTGGAACAGCTGCTCCACACAGTCAATTTGGTGAAACAACGGCTTAACCACGCATTGGAATTGGAAGGCGTGGTGTTTACCATGTTTGATGCCCGTACCAATTTGTCGCTGCAAGTGGTGGAAGAGGTGAAAAAGGGGCTGGGCAGCTCCATTTACCGCACCATCATCCCTCGCAACGTCCGCCTGGGCGAAGCACCCAGCCATGGCCTGCCCATTACGTTATATGACAGCAAATCCAAGGGGGCGGAAAGTTATCGCCTTTTGGCAGAAGAAGTGATAGAAAAGGAGTGGAATTGATTTGGCAGCAGCAAAAAAAGGCGGCTTAGGCTCTAAGGGATTGGGCCTTGGCGCTCTGATCCACTCAGAAGCAGATGATTTGTCCTCCGCTCAGGAACGAGTGGTGGAATTAGATATCAATTTGATTGAACCAAATAAGAAACAGCCGAGAAAACGGTTTGAGGAAGAAGCTTTGGAAGCCTTGGCCGAATCCATTAAAACCTGCGGCGTCATTCAGCCCGTCTTGGTGAAAAAAGAAGGAGATTCCTATTTGCTCATTGCTGGAGAACGGCGCTGGAGGGCTTCCAAAATCGCCGGACGAACCACCATTCCTGCCATTGTGCGCCAGGTGGAACAAGAGACACTGTTTCAGCTGGCATTGGTGGAAAATTTGCAGCGGGAAGATTTGAATCCGCTGGAAGAGGCCGAAGGATATTTCCGTTTAAAGGAAGAATTTGGTTTCAGCCAGGAAGAAATTGCAAAAAAAGTGGGAAAAAGCCGCTCTGCCATCGCCAACGCCATGCGCCTGATGCAGCTGGATGAGCGGGTGAAGCAGTTTGTCGTAGAAGGACGGCTTAGCGGAGGCCATGCCCGTGCTCTGCTTTCCTTGGAAGAGGGAAAGCTGCAGTTTGAAGCGGCAGAACATATTTTAGAAGAAGGTCTAAGTGTCCGGGCAACAGAACAGCTGGTGAAACGACTGTTAGAGCTCCACCAGCAGCCCACAAAAAAAGAAAAGACAAAAAAACAAGCCATCGACCAGTTGTTGCTGCAAAAGGCAGAGGAAGAAATGCAGTCGATGTTGGGAACGAAAGTAAAGGTAAAAAGCGGCGAAAAAAAGGGAAAGATTGAAATTGAGTTTTATTCTCCCGCCGATTTGGATCGACTTTTGCTTTTGCTTCATACCATCCAGAAATCATAAAAAGGGTGTGAGAAGGAAGAATCATGGGTGATTTTAGTATATTTTTAAATGAAAATTTACTCAGTATTGTGGTGGTACTGACTATTTTGGTGGCTGTGTTGTTGTTGGTCAGCATGGCAGCGCTGTTTTCCGTTTGCAGATTGAAAAAAAGATATGAATTGTTTACTGGCGCAAAACGCCGGCCAGACTATAATATGGAACTGCAGTTTACTAAATTTCATCAGGAAGCACAGATGCTGGAGAAAAAATGGACAGAGCTGGAAACGACTGTTTCTGATATGCAGCAGCGCTTGTCTCAATGTGTGCAAAAGGTAGGTGTGGTACGGTATAACCCCTTTGATGAAGTGGGCGGTAACTTGTGTTATGCCATTGCCTTGCTGGATGCTTCTGACAATGGTGTGGTGCTCAACGGCATCCATTCTCGCACCGGTTCCTTTACTTATGCTAAGCCCATCGAACTGGGTGTCAGCGAATATATTTTATCAGCAGAAGAACAACAGGCACTGGATCTGGCACTGGCCAATGGCTATACTGCTGCTGCACAGCAGCAAGTAATGGAAGAGGCGGAAGAAGCGGTGCAAAGCTATACCGAAAAAGCCAAGGAATTGGTCAGCGGTGTTTCTGCCGTATTGCCGGAGGGAAGCGCTTCCGCCCCTGTGGCGGATGAAATGTTGTTTTAAAAATTAAAAGCCCCGCCTGTCAGGGGGGATCGACAGACGGAGCCTTCTACACATCCAAATAAAAGCAATTGCTCTCGTTTGGATGACACCCTCAGTATAGCCGAAACAACAGGAATTATACCTGTATGAAGAAAAAAATATTGGAAAATCTATAAGGAAAAATAACGGGAGGCAAATGATGTTAGACGTAAAATTATTAAGAAATGATATGGACAAAGTAAAAGCAGCATTGGCAAAACGGAATAAGGACTATCATCTGGATGATTTTGTGGAACTGGATAAAACCAGACGGGAACTGATCGGCCAGGTGGAAGAACTGAAAAGCAAACAAAACGCCGATTCCAAAGAAATTCCTAAATTGAAAAAAGAAGGTAAGGATACCACTGCCTTGATGGCAGAAATGAAAGAACTGTCGGACCGCATCAAAGAATTGGATGCTAAAGTGGCTGCCGTCGATGCCGATTTGGAAAAATTCATGTATAACATCCCCAATATGCCTTATGAACTGGTGCCAGCTGGCGCAGATGACAGCGAAAACCAGGAAATGAGAAAATGGGGAGAGCCAACAAAATTTGATTTTGAACCAAAGCCCCATTGGGAAATTGGCGAAGACTATGGCTTTTTGGATCCGGCAACGGCTGCCAAAATCACCGGTACTCGCTTTACCGTCTACAAAGGTGCTGCCGCCCGGCTGGAACGTTCCATTATGAACTTTATGCTGGATGTGCATACCCAAAAACACGGCTATCTGGAAGTATTTCCTCCTTTTATGGTAAACCGGAAAGCCATGACCGGCACCGGCCAGCTGCCAAAATTTGAAGAAGACGCCTTCAAAGTGGAAGGCACCGATTATTTCCTGGTGCCAACGGCAGAAGTGCCTGTCACCAATATGTATGCCGATATGATTTTAAACGGTGCAGACCTGCCCATCAAACATACGGCTTACACCGCCTGCTTCCGTGCAGAAGCCGGTTCTGCTGGCCGCGATACCAGAGGGTTGATCCGTCAGCATCAGTTTAACAAAGTGGAAATGGTGAAATTTGCAAGACCAGAAAACAGCTACGAAGAGCTGGAAACACTGACAAACGATGCAGAAGAAATTTTGCAGATGCTGGGCCTGCCTTATCGTGTGGTGCGCCTGTGCGGCGGCGACTTGGGCTTCAGCTCTGCCATGACCTATGACATCGAAGTTTGGATGCCAAGCTATAACCGTTATGTGGAAATTTCCAGCTGTTCCAATTTTGAAGATTTCCAGGCAAGACGTGCCAATATCAAATTCAAAGATAATCAGAAAGACAAAGCAAGATTTGTCCATACCTTAAACGGCAGTGGCTTGGCTGTAGGACGTACGACAGCAGCCATTTTGGAAAACTTCCAGCAGGCCGATGGTTCCATCGTAATTCCAGAAGTACTGCGTCCTTATATGGGTGGTATGGAACGAATTACAAAAGAATAAGACCAACGTTTGGGCCGGTCGGGGGGAACCCGGCCGGCCTTTTGTATGGACAGAAAGGAGACAACCCTTTGAAAAAAGGAGACATCCTGGTGGCAGTGGTTGTGCTGCTTTTGGCCGGCGCACTGTATGGCACAGGGCTTTTGCGTCCCAGTCAAGCCGGCGCTGTGGCTGTGATATATGTGGATGGTGTGGAAGTCCATCGGCTGCCGCTATCGGTGGACGGCCGGTGGCGCTTGGAAACGGCACAGGGGTATAATGAAATTGTGGTGGAAAACGGCACTGTGCTGGTGGAAGAAGCCGACTGCCGGGATGGCATTTGTGTCAACCATGCCCCCGTTTCGCTGGAGAAAGAAAGTATTGTTTGTTTGCCCCACAAAATGGTCATTGAGGTGGAAGGCGGCGAAGAAGGCGTGGATGCCGTGGTGCAGTGAGGAGGAGCAGGTTGGATACAAAAAAGATTGCCTATGGCGGCATTTTTGCTGCCCTGGCCATATTGATGGGCTATGTGGAAGCCATGATCCCGCTGCCCCTTCCCACAGGCGTGAAGCTGGGGTTATCCAATGTGGTTGTGCTGCTGGCCCTTTATGTTCTGGGAAAAAAAGAAGCCTTTGGCATTTCTCTGCTGCGGGTATTTTTGTCGGCGCTGCTGTTTAAGGGATTTCTCAGTTTTTGGTACAGCTGTGCCGGTGCACTGCTCAGTTTTTTTGTGATGGCGGCGGCCCAAAAAAGCCGGCATTTGAGCATTTATGGCGTCAGCATGCTGGGCGGTATGGCCCATAACATTGGTCAGATGTGCGTGGCGGCGCTGCTGCTGGGGCGCAGTGTGGTGTTTTTTTTGGCGCCGATATTGATGGTCTGCGGCCTGGCCACTGGTTTTGGCATTGGCCTGGTCAGCCAGTATTGCATCGCCTATGTCAAAAATCGCCGCAGTTGAGTTTTTTCTGCCGCAAAAGGAATAAATTCACTTTTTTTGGCTTATAGTAAAAACAAAAGACAAGAGGAGGCCAAAAAAATGAAACGGAAAAAACAATGTCCCATGGATGACTATGTGGCCCAGCTGCGGGAAATTGAAACGCGGCTGCAAACGGTGCGCAGCCGCTGGAACCAGACGGCAGATGATTGTCTCATTGACAGCTGTATTTATGAAATCTCTTCCCTGCATAAACAATATCAGTATTATCTGCGTTTGGTGAAAAATGCCGGTGTCACCGCCTGGGAAGGGAGGCGGCAGATGGTATGACAATCACCATGGGGGGAATGAGCCTGTTTGTTTTGGTGGCAGGATTGGGGCTGTTGCTGCTGGTGGCGGCAAAGCCCTTTGCTTTTCTTTGCCGCCTGGCAGGGCGCGGCGCAGCAGGGGCAGCCGTCTTGTGGGGATTATCGGCGCTGTTTCCGTCTTTTTTTTGCCTGGGTGTCAACCTGGTGACGGTGGGCACCATGGCCTGTTTTGGCTTGCCAGGGTTTTTGCTGCTGTTGGTGGCCCAATGTCTGTTGATGTGAAAGAAGTACCAATGAAAAGGAGAAGAAACGATGTTTGAACAAAGGGCAAGGCAAATGGTTGCACAGCTGGTGCAGCAGGATTTTCAGCTGCTGTCCCCACAGGCCCAGGGCATCCATGTGCTGGTAAAGCCGTATCACCCTGTTTTTTATTTGGTGCAGCTCATAGACGGCAGTACCTGGACAAAAGAACAAGTATCCCATTGGATGCAGCAGTATGCAAAGGAAGCAAAAGTGTGGGCAGCATCGGTCCGTTGTAACCAGCAAGTGCTGCTGACGGTGCTCTGTCTGCCTCAAGTGACGGAAGAAGAAAACCAGCATTGGCTTTCGCCTGACTGGATGCCGCCAGTTTTGGAAGAGGCACAGCATCAGGTTTTTTGGCTGTGCGAAACAAGCAGCGGCCGCTACTGGGCGCCCAAAGGCCATCCCACCCGTTTGCTACATATTCAAGATGCCATCCAGCAGGGCCTGGGCAGTCATGCCATCGGCAGCGAAGAAAAAACCGTTTGGGAAACGGCCCGTGCCGTGGAAGAACAGACGTCGCAACACCCTTTGTCTCAGTCTGTACCAGCCACCTTGGCGCTGATTCTGCTGCTTGTCGTGCTTTATGGCATATTCCGTTTTGTCCCGCAACCATTACAGCAGCAATATTGGAATAACCACAGCGCTGTTTGGCAGCAGGGCGAATATTGGCGGCTTCTGACGGCCTTATTTTTCCATGGCGATTTCCTCCACTTGGGTTATAACTGCTTGTCTCTTTATATTTTTGGCTCTCTGTTAGAGCGATATGAGGGAAAAGCGTTTTTATTGGTAACTTTTT
Source organism: uncultured Clostridia bacterium (assembly GCA_944381455.1). Lineage (GTDB taxonomy): Bacteria > Bacillota > Clostridia > Lachnospirales > Anaerotignaceae > Neoanaerotignum. Next base: position 15,960 of record CALWLF010000063.1, read on the forward strand.
TCCTTTCTGGCTTGGGAGGAAATGTGTTAAGCAGCATCCTTTGTCCGCCGGATGTATACGCTTTGGGTGCTTCTGGCGCCGTTTTTGGCCTGATTGGCGCTTTTTTGCTTCGATCCAGACGGGAAAAGCGGCAGCTGGATGGATGGAATTATCCCACCATTGTTTTGTTTGTCGCCATCAGCCTGGTGCTGGGCGGCGTTTCTCCTGATGTGGATAACTGGGCGCATTTGGGCGGCTGTTTGACTGGTTTTTTCTTACAGTGGATTTGGGGAAAAGGAAAAATGCAGGGGAAAAATCTTTAAATTTTATACTATTTTTCTAAAAAAAGGAAAAATATTCTATTTTTTGTGAAGAAAATAGAAAGTTATCCACAGAAAGAATGTGGATAAAGTGTATAACTTTATGTTACCCATGTCCGATCAGAACGGTGATTTGTAGCAGGTATTCCTTACAATTTTGTGAAAAATGCAGGTTTTTTCTTCTTTTTTTCGCAGAGATCAGAACGAAAAAGAGAATTTTTTTCTTGGTTTTTGCTTTGTTTTTGATTTCACTTATCAACTGTTTTGGTGTGCAGCATTGACATCTTTGTCCACAACTGCAATTTGTGCAGTTTGTCCGACTGTATGTAGTGGAAGAACAAAAGAAAAAAACTAGATAAGGGGTTGTTTCAAAATATGGAAAAAAGTTATCCCCATTTTCTGGTGGATAACCCCATGGTTTTGTGGATAACTGCCTTTTATTTGGGAGGAGGTTGAAAATCATGCTGAATTTAGAAGAATGGAAACAAAAAATTGCTAAAAAGTTTCCAGAAAAAAAGCCTGTTTTTGGAGAGGGCCAAATGGATCGTCCAGTGGTGTTGGTGGGAGAGGCGCCGGGCGGTGAAGAAGAAAGTTTAGGCCGTCCTTTTGTGGGAAAGGCCGGGAAAAACCTAAACGGTTTTTTGGAAGCCCTTTTGCTGCAACGGGAACAACTGTATGTGACCAATGTGGTGAAAATCCGTCCCACCCGTCTTAGCCCCAAAACGGGCCGTCCCATCAACCGTCCTCCTTCCAAAGAAGAAATTGCCTTTTTTCTGCCTCTGCTGCAAGAAGAATTGGCATGTGTCAGGCCAAAAGTGGTGGTAACATTGGGCAATGTGGCCTTGCAGGCCGTTTCTGGGCAAGAAGGATGGACTGTCGGCACCTATCATGGAAAAGCCATTGCCTTGGCAGAGGTTACCTTGTTTCCCCTCTATCATCCGGCAGCCATCATCTATAATCAAAGTTTGAAGGCCGTATATGAAGATGATTTGTCGGCACTGCGCCGTTGGATGGAGACACAGATGAAATAGCCTGCAAATAATTTGCAGGCTATTTTTTTAGTCACTAAAATAATTTTAACTCTATTGACTTTCTTTGGTTTGACCCGTATAATGAAGTCAAGAAAAAGGAAAACAAATCAGACAAACAAAATCCTTTCTCGAAATGAAAAGCAGAGTCCTTTGAGAAATAGAAATCGAGAAATCAACCAACTCTCTATTTTGAAGATTTTGTTTCTCCTCTGATTTGAAAGTACTTTTTTTCAATATATTGTTTAAATAATGGCCGGTTATTTAAACTGAAAGGGGGAAACCGCTAAAACAAGAATGTAGTGTGAGAGAATGATCGAAGTAACACCAGCAACAAACTGCAATACCAAATCTGTTACAAAAAAGTTGTAAAATCGTTTCAACCGATAAAACGGAAACAAAACGAAAAAACAAAACTTTTGTAACAATTGAACCAAACTGAGCTAACCAAAAAAAGATGTCAGAAGTCTTAATTGCAGTAGATGTTTCTATTTTGCATCTGCCGCAGGAAACATACCAAAATGGAATGTTGTTGCAGGCGAAAACCCCTTTGTTATGCAAAGTAGAACAAAAAAGCTGCCAGAAGTGATATCAAAACGAGATTTTTTCTTTCCAAAAAAAAGAAAAAACAAAAAGGTTTTTGATATTAAAAAAAAATCCTTCAAACAATGGAAAAGAAGCCGACTTTTCCTAAAAAATCCTTCTTTGGTTCAAAAGGTTCAAACATTGCAACAAAAAAGAAAAAATTCAAAGAAAAACGGACTGTGCGACAATCAATCAAGTTTTTGTAATGGAAATAGAAACAAAATACTGTTTCATCTCTCTTATGGAGGCTAGAGTCCCATGTACTTTGAAACTTTTTCCAACCATTGATTTTGAAAAATAAAAAAAATAGGCATCAAAAAGCAACTTGGTGCAAAGAGTAAGAAATCTGAATGGAAACGATTTTCAAAATCAAAAAAATACAACTGAATATAGGAAAAAAGAAAAAGACTGAAAAAAACAGTTGAACAGTCAAACAAAAAAAGGAGAAAAGAACGTGTTAGAACCAGAAATGTTTTAAAGACCTATCTGTTTTACGAATGGGAAAGCAGATAGGTCTTTTTGTTTTGTCTGTCACGTTCCTGCTTGCCGTTTTTTCTTCCGCCTGGCAATCTCCTGTTCCAGCGCAGAAAAAAAATCGAAGCCGGAGGCAAAAAATAGTTGGGACTGGTGCTTAGATGGTCCAAGGGATGTAAAGCCGAGACAGCGTGCAAACCTGCTCCCTTCGTCTGTGACTGTATCGCAGAGGACGTCTTCCATCTGGCAGGGCAGGTCTTGCTGCAGCTGCCGGTAATAGGAAAAATAAGCTTGCAGCAATTGCTCCATGGCCGTACTGTTTCGATGGGATTGATCGATGACAGCGCAGGAAAAAAACAGATGCAGTTTTTCCCCGGGTTTTGGCAGAAGGATGTTTTGGGCCGTCAAATTGGCATCGTTATAAGTGCCTGCCAGCAAAGCATCTCGGATGGATTGGGAAATGGGAAACAGATTCAAAAATCCCACCACCTGGTCTGCTTCTTTGGCACAAAATACCGACGGTGCAAAGCGCAGATACCAGCGATAGCTCTCTTGGGCCGGTGTAATATCATCCGATGTATAATATTGGCTTTCCAGTTTGGCCATAGCCCAAAAGTCGTCCATGGTCAGTTTTTTGGCAATGGTAATCATAAAAACCTCCTTTGTTTTTATGGTAGCAGAAAATAAAACAAGAAGAAAGAAAAATTTTATGCCTATGATGCTGAAAAAGCTGAAATAAGAGCATAAGAAAAAACTCTATCACTCAAAAAGAATGATAGAGCCTTTTTTTATTTTTGCCCTTGCAGCAGGCAAAAACAAAGGAGGTAAAACAATGTCATGGCAGGCTGCGGCGTCAGAGAGGAGACATCGCTTTTTTTCTCTGGCTGTTCTTCCGCTGCTTTTTTTTCTTCCTTTAATATAGGTAAAAACATCTCTGGCAGAGGCCGCCGGTTTTGGCTGGTCATGGTGGTCACTTCCTTTTTCTGGGTGCTTAATTATATGTAGTATAAATTATATTTATGATATTTTGTGCATATTTTCATGGTGTACATTTGTCCATTGTTGTTTTTTATGGTATTTGCCAAACTTTTTCTGTAAGATTGACTTTCCTGCTTCTTTTCGTATAAAATAGAACAATAAATAAGAATGAAGTGCATTTTCTTATACGATCGCAATGCAATCAACCATGGTTGGAACAAAGGCGGCCGGTGCTGGCCGTTTTTTTATTCCCGTATTGGTTTTTGTTTTTGGTAACTGTCGTTTGTGAGAGGCAAGAAAGAGGAGGGAATGCCATGTATCAATTTAATAAGAAAACCAACCTGCTGGAAAGTACGGAACAAAACTACCCCTTGGTTGCCGTAAAAAAGCCCAATTTATACCGGGATTATTTTCAATATGATGAAATACCAAAAGTAGTCTTCAACCGCCGGATTGTGCCCATGGAAGTGCCGTCGGAGTTTTGGATCACCGACACCACGTTCCGCGACGGACAGCAGTCTCGTCAGCCTTACACCGTGGAACAGATGACCCATATTTTTGATTTATTACATCGCCTTTCCGGGCCAAAAGGCATTGTCCGTATGAGCGAGTTTTTCCTTTATACGAAAAAAGACCAGGAAGCCGTTTATAAATGCCTGGAAAAAGGCTATGAATTTCCGGAAATCACCAGCTGGATCCGGGCCTCTAAAAAAGACTTCCAACTGGTCAAAGAAATTGGTTTGAAAGAAACGGGCATTTTGGTCAGCTGCTCCGATTATCATATTTTCCATAAAATGCATATGACGCGCCATCAGGCCGTAGACCATTATTTGGCTGTGGTGCGGGAATGTATTGAAACGGGCGTTATCCCCCGCTGCCATTTTGAAGACATCACCCGGGCCGATTTCTATGGCTTTGTGGTGCCCTTTGCCACGGCCTTGATGGAATTAAGTCATGAAACCGGTGTGCCGGTAAAAATCCGTGCCTGCGACACCATGGGCTATGGCGTCACCTATCCTGGCGCCGTGCTGCCCCGCAGCGTAGAAGGCATCATCTATGGCTTGGTGAACCACGCCGGTGTGCCCAGCGAATGGCTGGAATGGCACGGACATAACGATTTTTACCGTGCCGTCAATAATGCGTCTTATGCCTGGCTCTATGGCGCCTGCAGCGTCAACTGTGCCCTCTTGGGCATTGGGGAACGCACCGGCAATACGCCGCTGGAAGCCATGGTCATTGAATATGCCCAGTTAAGAGGCACCCTGGATGGGATGGATACCACGGTGATTACAGAAATTGCCGAATATTTTGAAAAAGAACTCCATTACCCCATCCCGCCCATGACGCCGTTTGTGGGGAAAAACTTCAACGTCACCCGCGCCGGTATCCATGCCGATGGTTTGTTGAAAAACGAAGAAATTTATAATATTTTCAATACCGATAAACTGCTGAACCGTCCAGTGAAAATTGCCATCTCCAATACGTCCGGCACGTCCGGCATTGCCCACTGGATCAATACCCATTTCCATCTGGATGGGGAAGAAGCCGTGAAAAAGACCGACGAATTGGTGGAAATCATCTATCAATGGGTCAATGAACAGTATAACCAAGGCCGTGTGACCATGATTACCGATGAAGAATTGGAAGCGCTGACCTTGCAGACGAAAAAAGAACTGGATGAAGGAAAGAAGGCAGAAGCATGAAAGACAGTGTATCCTTTCAGGTAGACCATTCCAAATTGGACCGGGGCATTTATCTTTCTAAAATAGACCGTCTGGGGCAGGTGGATACGGTGACGCTGGATATCCGCATGAGAAAACCCTATCAGGAACCCATTTTGCCCAACGAAACACTCCACACCATGGAGCATTGCTTTGCCACGGCGGTGCGGGATGTCTGCGCCGATCGCAAAAAAGAATCGGTGGCCTATTTCGGCCCCATGGGCTGTCAAACCGGGTTTTATCTGGTGGTCAATTTCTTGGACACCAGAAAAGAAGAGCTCTATCCCATCCTTTCGCAGATTTTGCAAGAGGCCATGACGGAGTTAAAACAAATGAAAGAAGTACCGGCCAAAAATGCCCTGCAATGCGGCTATTATCTTTCTTTGACCGATATGGATGCCTTAAAGCCTGCCATTGACGATTTGGCAGCCATGGTGGATGGCATCTGCCAAAGAGGCCAGTTTGATTCATATGTATATCTGGAAGAACAATAAGGAGGCGTAATCGACGTTGAAATTAGATATTGCACAGGCAAAAGAACAGTTTGGAAAACTGCTGGAAGAACAGTTAAAACGGGTGGAAGTGATGAATGCCAATAAGGAAGATTTGGACTTTGCTTCCCTTCGTCCCATCATCATCGGCATTGCCGGCGGCGACGGCATTGGCCCAGCCATCACGGCCCAGGGCAAACGGGTGATGGAAGCGCTGTTGGCCGATTGGGTGGCCGAAGGCAAAGTGGAATTTCGAGATATTGACGGCTTGACCATCGAAAACCGGGTGGCCGCCAACCAGGCCATCCCAGACGATGTGCTGGCACAGCTGAAACAATGCCATGTCATCTTGAAAGGCCCCACCACCACCCCAAGAAAAGGCGATCCCTGGCCAAACATCGAAAGCGCCAATGTGAAAATGAGAAAAGAACTGGACCTCTTTGCCAATGTGCGTCCGGTACGGGTGCCGGAACAAGGCATCGACTGGACCTTCTTCCGGGAAAACACCGAAGGGGCCTATGCCCTGGGCAGCAAAGGCTTTTCTGTGGGCGATGATTTAAACATTGATTTCACCGTTGTCACCCAGGAAGGCACCGAACGGATCATCCGCGCCGCCTTTGAATATGCCAGAAAGAACGGCAAAACCCGCGTGACTGCCGTTACCAAAGCCAATATCATCAAAACCACCGACGGCAAATTTTTGGAAGTATTTTATGAAATTGCCAAAGAATATCCGAATATCAAAGCCGATGACTGGTATATTGATATCATGACAGCCAAACTCATCGACGAAAACCGCCGCAAAGAATTCCAGGTGATGGTGCTGCCAAATCTCTATGGCGATATCATCACCGACGAAGCCGCCGAATTCCAAGGCGGTGTCGGCACCGCCGGCAGCAGCAACATCGGTCATAAATATGCCATGTTTGAAGCTATCCACGGCTCTGCCCCTCGGATGGTGGCCGAAGGAAGAGCCCAGTATGCCGATCCTTGCAGCATCATGCGGGCCGTTGTGCTGCTCTTAAGCCATATCGGCGCCCAGGAGGCAGCCAATAAACTGGAAAAAGCCTTGGATATCTGCACCTTGACGGAGCGGAAAGTGGTGACCACAGGCCGTCCAGATGGCGCAACCAATGCCCAGTTGACCGATTATATCATCGAAACCATTCAACAGCTTTAAAAAAAGAAAAGCGCTTCCGTGTGAAACACGGAAGCGCTTTTTTATGGTGTCGGGAAATAAGTTTAAAGGTCTTGGCTAGCCATGGTGTTTGCTGCATAAGGCATGAGATAAGTGGAAAGATGTTCTTTTCCCGTCAGTTTTTTTGCCAGCAAAACGGCTTCTTCCACCGTAGGCGCTGTGTGGATGTCTGTTTTTGCAAACATCTCCGGTGCCATGCTGGAAACGAGGATAAAATGGACTTTTGTGGCCACTTCAAAAAGCCGGAACCCGGTAAACCGGCCAATGCCATAATTTTCCCGTAAATAAATTTCTCGATCCAGCATGTTGTCAAACTCAAAAGCAAATTTTTCTGTATCGGGATTGCCAAAGCCTTCCCGGCACTCCGATACCAGAATCAAAACCCCTTCTTTTGGCTTGATGGCGCCAATGGCGTTAAAGACAGGTTTGACGGCCTGATAGAAATTGATGTCTTTGGGATAGCCGCAGGCAGAAGCGATGACCAGATCGGCCCGCTGGTCGATTTTCACCCCGTCCATTTGTTTGACCAAAGCGGCAGCCGCTTCGTGGGCTTTGAAAATGTCCCCGGCAAAGCAGGCGGCAATTTTTTGGTTGCTGTCTACAACGGAGTTAACAATAAAGGAAATATTGGCAAACTTGGCCGCTTCGTTCATGTCGGCATGGAGGGGATTGGTGTCATTAAAAATGCCGCAGGCGCAGGTTTCCACGGCGCCGCTGCCGGCGGGGCCTGGTTTGAAATACATTTTATGGTTGAAATTGATGGTGGAACGGCTGGAGATGCCAGGCAAAACAGTTTTTCTGCCGCCGCCAAAACCGGCCAGAAAATGGAACACCACGCCGCCCACCAAAATCCGATGGTCGCAGGCCATGGCATGGGCGTTAACCTGCATGACGTTGCCAAAGGAGGAAACGCCGGTTTCCACCACATCGCCGTCGCACAGGTGGTTTTCAATTTTGATGCGTTTGTAGAGGTCTTCGCCAATGAGCTGGATAAAATCGGCTTCTTCTTGCAGCCGGTGGGTGCCTACGGCGGCAATGAACAAGATGTTTTCATCCGGCACGCCAATTTGGTTCAATTTTTCCACCAAAATACGGCAGATGACAGCCGGTCTGGACCAAAGGCGCGTCACATCAGGCACAACAATACACACCGTCTGCCCGGCTTTGACAATATCCTCCAGTTTTGGAGAACCAATGGGGTGTTCGATGGCATCGCGGATGATTTCTTCTTCCGTGCGCAATGGGATATCCACTTGGTTTGGTTCTAGGATGCGGAGCACATCTTCTTCGGGGTAGTCAAATTGGATGGTTCCGTCTCCGTAGCGAAACTGATAGTTGGCCATAGCTTTCCCTCCTTATCATGGAAACAAAATACGAATATAGTTTGATTATACCATTGAAGCACTTTGTATGAAACTGGTTTTGAATAAAAATAATCGATTATATTAGTAGATCGAATAGCAGTTGCACGGATGAATGTAAGTTGTTATAATAATTGGGAATATTTGGCTGCGCGAAATTTGCAGATTCTATTTTGAGTATCTGATTTTATGGTTTTATGACAGGGGGAATGCGAAATGAAAATAGGACAAGAAGAAATAATGCAGCTATTGGATAATTTGTATGCACAATCTATTCAAGGAATTGCCAAGATTAGTCCACCAATTAGCGTATTGGCAAACGATTATATGCAAAAAGAAAAAGATACGCAGTTAGCAGCAAAAAAATTTATCCGTTATCAAATTGCAAAATGCACGACATCAGGATTTGTATCTGGTTTAGGTGGGATGATTACACTGCCTGTAGCCATTCCGGCCAACATTAGCAGTGTCTTGTATGTACAAATGCGGATGATTGCTTGTTTGGCATATATGGGAGGATATGATACAGAAAGTGACCAAGTGCAGACATTGGTTTATGCATGTCTGGCTGGTGTTTCTGTGGACCAAATGCTAAAGAGTGTGGGAATACAGTTTGGCAATCAATTTGCCACAGCAATGATTAAAAAAATACCAGGAGATGTTTTGGTAAAGATCAATCAAAAAGTAGGGTTCCGTTTTGTCACAAAGTTTGGGACAAAAGGTGTGATTAACATTGGAAAAGCAGTACCGCTGGTAGGCGGAGTAATCAGCGGTGGGTTTGATTTTGCAGAAACAAAGCTGATTGCAAATCGTGCATACTGTTTGTTTCTAGAGGGTGATATGTCAGCACTTTCTGATGACAAGGAAGGTTCTGTGGAAATGGCATAAAATAGGAGCTATTCGAGGTTACTAGGTAAAAAAATAAAGCGCAGAAAGCGCTTTATTTTTTTACCTTTCGTCCCGTATTCATCACCAGCACATCTTTTTCCTCAATGACCGTTTGGCCATTGGGAATGATATTTTGGCCATTGCGGCGGATGATGATGACCAAAGAAGAGCGGCGTTTATTAAACTGCTGCAATGTCTTGCCAATCCATTGGCTGCCGGGCAAGATGGGCATTTCCCGCAGCGTCAAAAATGTGTTGTCTTCCACATTGGGCGCCGTCAGCACCAGGGTGTCTTCTTCCTTTAAGACCGTATTGCCATCGGGCGGGATATTTTGTCCGTCCCGGATGATAACGGCAGCCAGCGTGCGAGGCGGCAGCGGCAGAAAACGGATGGCCTGCCCCAGCCAAGGATGGCCCTTGGTGATGGCAAACTTCATAAACTGCACATCTTCCTCGTCAATATAGTCGGTAAATGTGGTTAAAACATTTTGACTGTCATCAATCATGTTCAGTTTTTTGGAAACGAGAGGCAGCAAGCTTCCCTGCAACGAAATGGAAAAAAGCACCACCAAAAAGGTGATATGAAAGATGTCGCTTTGGGGCTGCACATCGCCCAAAGTGGCCATAATGGCAAACACAATGGAGGCTGCCCCCCGCAGGCCGCACCAGTCGATGACGCCCTGCTGGGGCAGCGGCGCCTTCTGGGGCGTTAGAAGTAACCATACGGCCAAAGGTCTGGCCAGAAACGTCAAAATCAAAAAAATCACCAGGGCCGGCAGCAATACGGCGCCAAAGGCAGAAGGCGAGGCCAAAAGCCCCAGCAAAAAGAAAATCATCATCTGCATCAGCCCTGTGATGCCGTTAAAAAAGTGAATCAAAGGAACCCGGTCCTTAAAGTCGTTGTTGCCCAGCAAAATGCCGCACAAATAGGCCGACAGATAGCCGTTTCCGTCCAAAAAGGAGGAAAAGGCATAGCTGAAGACGGCCACACCAATGACAAAGGCCATTTGCAGGCCGCTGTTGGAAAATTCATAATGCTTCAGTGCAGCCAGGGCAAGAAACCCCACCAAAGCACCGATGGCAAGGCCAAAAAAGATCTGCTCAATCAATAACACCACAATTTCCCCGGCCGTTACAGTGCTGCTCATCAGTGTCAAAATCAGCACCGTCAGCATATAGGCAAAGGGATCGTTGCTGCCGCTTTCCACTTCCAGCAAAGAGGCCGTGTTATCTTTTAAATTCAGTTGTTTGCTGCGGAGTACGCTAAAGACGCTGGCGGCGTCGGTGGAACTTAAGACGGCGCCCATCAACAAACTTTCCAGCACAGAGAAATGGAGGAATATGCGACAGAAAAAAGCGGTAAATAGAGTGGTCAGCAGCACCCCCAAGGTGGAGAGGGTGATGGCTTTGACGGCAACGGAGCGGGCTTGAGGCCATTTGGTGCCAAAACCGCCAAAAAACATGATGAAAATCAGCCCAATGGAGCAGGCCGTCTCCGCAAATCCATAATTTTCAAAGGGAATTTGTAACGCCCCGTCTTCCCCAAAGAGCATCCCAAGCAAAATAAACACCAAAAGAGCCGGTAAGCCGATTTTGTCGGAAATGCGGTTGGCAAAGGCACAGGCAAAAATGGCCAATGAAGCCACCAATAAAACGGAAATCAATAGGCAAAGCCTCCTTTCTGTGAGAAAAATCGCCCGCCTCTGGTGAGAAACGGGCGATTTCTGTTACCAAATATGACTGTTTTTGGCTGCCAATGCCTTTGGCCGCAGGGTTTCTAAGCGGTTGAGGGCCTCGGTTAAGGTATCGGCATTTTTGGCAAAGTGGAACCGGATGTAATGCTGGATGTTTTCATGGAAGAAGCTGCTGCCTGGCACGGCGGCTACGCCCACTTCCTTGGCCATCCATTCGCAAAAACGGATGTCGTCGGTGACGCCAAATTCGCTGACGTCCACCATCACATAATAGGCCCCTTCCGGCTCGGTAAAATGCAGATCTAAGCGTTTTAATCCATTGATGAATAATTCCCGCTTTTCGGCATAGATGGAAAGCAGTTCGTCATAATAGCTGTCATCAAACTGCAAGGCCGTCACAATGGCCTCCTGTAACGGTGCCGCAGCGCCGACGGTCAAAAAGTCATGGACTTTTTTGGCCACATCAATGATATGCGCCGGGGCCACAATGTATCCCAGCCGCCAGCCGGTGATGGAATACGTTTTGGAAAGGGAGTTGCAGGTGATGGTCCGTTCAAACATCCCAGGCAGGGTGGAAAAATAAATGTGTTTGTTGGGCGCATACACCAGATGTTCATATACTTCGTCCACAATGACAAAGGTGTCATATGTTTGGGCAAAGTCTGCAATCACCTGCAATTCGTCCATCCGAAACACACGGCCGGAAGGATTGGAGGGGTTGCAGAGGATGATGGCCTTGGGATTTTGGCGGAAAGCTGCTTCCAGCTGGTCCACATCAAAGGTGAAAGATGGCGGGTTCAGCGGCACATAAATGGGGGTGGCGCTGGTTAAAATGGCGTCTGCCCCATAGTTTTCATAAAAGGGAGAAAAAACAATCACCTTGTCGCCGGGATTGCAGACCGACATCATAGCGGCCATCATGGCCTCGGTAGAGCCGCAGGTGACAACGATGTTTTTGTCGGGATCGATGGTTTGGCCGGTAAAATGTTTGTGCTTGGCCGCCAGTGCCTCCCGCATTTTTTGGCTGCCCCAGGTCACTTCATATTGATGGTGGTTTTCATACACCACTTGGGCCAATCGGTCCAACAGCGCTTTGGGCGGATTAAAGTCAGGAAAGCCCTGAGAAAGGTTGATGGCGTCATGGTCTATGGCAATCCGTGTCATTTTCCGGATCATGGATTCGGTAAATGTATCGGTTCGGCTGCTTAATGTTGGCATAGTAGTTCCTCCTTACTGACTTGCTTTTTTCGTTATCTTTTATTTTATACAAAACAAGGCCCAAAGTCTAGACCAGAATGGAAACTGGCTGCATTTCTTTTATTGCTCCCAAAGAAAAAACAGTGTATACTAATATTGTATGGGCTAAACTGCCGGAGAAAGGAGATAGGCAGATGGAAGTAATCAATTGGAAGGAGTTTTTATACCCCTATGAACAAGCTGTGGCAGAATTGACCACCAAGCTGCAGTTTTTGATGAACGAATATAAGCGTTTAGGGCTTTATTCGCCCATGGAAGCCATCACAGGCCGGGTGAAACAACCTTCCAGCATTTTAGATAAAGCCAGAAAAAAACATATTCCGGAAGACCGGATGGAAGAAGAAGTGGAAGACATTGCCGGAGTGCGGATCATTTGCCAGTTTGTGGAAGATATTCCTAAAGTCATTGCCCTCATCCGCCGCCGGGATGGCCAGGATATGACCATATTGGAAGAGCGGGATTATATCACCAACACCAAGCCCAGCGGTTACCGCAGCTATCATATCATCATCCGCTACCCCATTCAAACTGTTTCCGGCTATCGGGAAGTATTGGCAGAGCTGCAAATCCGTACCCTGGCCATGAATTTTTGGGCCGTCACGGAGCACTCCCTCAAATATAAATATCGCGGCCAAATTCCAGAGGACATCAAAGAGCGGCTGATCCACTGCGCCGAGGCGGCCTTTAATTTGGATAACGAAATGAGCACCATTCGAAACGAAATCATGTATGCCCAGCGGTATAATAAGCTGAAGGACAGTTTGATGGCCGATATTTTGGATTATATCCAAAATCTTTATAGCATTGCATCGCTGCAGGAGATGGAACAGGCCAATAAACGATTGGTGGGGCTTTGGGAAAACGGCTCGCTGGATGATTTGAAGCAGTTGAAAGCCGACTTGGCCCAAATGGCCGAAGTATACGGAGTATAACGATATGGCCATTTTTGCGCTTTCCGATTTACACCTGCCGGGAACCCAAGAAAAGCCCATGGATATTTTTGGCCCCCTTTGGGAAAACCATCCAGAAAAAATAGAAAAAAATTGGTGCGCCGTGGTGAAAGAACAAGACACCGTCTTGGTGCCAGGCGATATTTCCTGGGCCAAGACAGAAGCAGAGGCCAAAGCCGATTTAGACTTTTTGGCGGCGCTGCCTGGCAAAAAAGTGTTGCTGCGGGGCAATCATGACTATTGGTGGAGCAGCGTTTCCCGCCTGCGCCGCAGGTATCCTGCCTTGCAGTTTTTGCAAAACGACGCCCTGCTGGTGGAAGAGGTGGCCGTCTGCGGCTGCCGTGGCTGGGTGCTGCCGGGGGAAGAAACCACAAAGGAAGACGAAAAAATATACCGCCGGGAGTTGGAGCGGCTGCGTCTGTCTTTGACAGCAGCCAAAGCCTTGGGCGGCAGCTCTATGCTGGCCATGTTCCATTTTCCGCCCCTGCTTTTGGGCCAGGAAGAGACGGCCATGATAGACCTGTTGCAGCAGTCTGGCGTCCAGACGGCCGTATTTGGCCATATCCATGGAACAGACAATTTTTTGCAGGTGATAGAAGGCAGATGGCAGCAGATGCAGCTGCATCTTGTTTCTGCCGATTATCTTGATTTTATGCCAAAACTCATTTGGACCAACGAAAGGAATGACACCCATGAGAATTTTAGTCATTGATGGCCAAGGCGGCGGCATTGGAAAAACCATCATCGAAAAATTAAAACCCCAACTGCCGCCGGAGCATCTGCTGGTAGCCGTAGGCACCAATTCCATTGCCACAACGGCCATGCTCAAAGCCGGCGCCGTTCACATTGCCACGGGGGAAAATGCCGTCTGCCATAATGCCCGCCATGCCGATATTATTTTGGGCAGCCTCGGCATTTTGTCGGCCAACGCCATGTTTGGCGAGTTGTCCCCAGCCATGGCCCAGGCCATCAGCGAAAGCGACGCCATGAAAATTTTGATCCCCATGAAGCGCTGCGGGCTGTATGTGGTGGGCATGACCGGCGATCCGCTGCCGGTGATGATTGATGAGGCGGTGGATGTGGTGCTGGATGCACTGCGGCAAAAAGCCTCTGGAAACGGCCAGTGAGGCAGAAAGCGGCGAAGTGTAATATTTCTTACAATACAACAAGTCATAAGAAAATAAAATACTAAAATATGATGGGAAAAAAAGTTGTGTTTTTCTTTTTCCAGAAGAGAAACTTTCCTTTTTTTCCGTTGTTTTGAGGTGCAGAGCAAAGAAAGACAAGGGAAGAGAATGAAATTTATATAGAAAAAATTAGGTGATTATTTATTGAAAAAAGAATGGACGGAAAAATCATTTCCCGATATTTCCAGTATCCAGAAAGAAATCATTGCTTCTATTTTGTTTCTGTACTATAATAAAAACAGGGAAACTGCGCCTTTTTTCAGGCAAAAAGGCGCAGTTTAGATAATCAATTTCAAAAGAAAAGAGGTTATTGTATGTCTAAAGTGATGAAGACCATGGACGGCAACGAGGCTGCTGCTTATACTTCTTATGCCTTTACCGAAGTTGCCGGAATCTTTCCCATCACCCCATCGTCTCCCATGGCAGAAAAAACAGACGATTGGGCGGCCAACGGCAAGAAAAACATGTTTGGCCAGCCAGTAAAAGTGGTAGAAATGCAGTCGGAAGCAGGTGCTGCCGGCACGGTGCACGGTTCCTTGTCTGCCGGTGCCCTCACCACCACCTACACTGCAAGCCAGGGCTTGCTTTTGATGATCCCCAATATGTATAAAATCGCCGGGGAACTGCTGCCTTGCGTCTTCCATGTGAGCGCTCGCGCATTGGCAAGCCACGCTTTGTCCATCTTTGGCGACCATTCCGACGTCATGGCCTGCCGCCAGACTGGCTTTGCTCTGCTGGCTTCCAACAGCGTGCAGGAAGTCATGGACTTGGGCGCTGTGGCCCATCTTTCCACCATTGAAGGACGGGTGCCTTTCCTGCATTTCTTTGACGGGTTCCGTACCTCCCATGAAATCCAGAAAATCGAATGTCTGGACTATGACGATTTGAAAAAAATCACCAATCTGGACGCCGTCAACGACTTCAAACGCCGCTCCTTAAACCCAGAACATCCGGTGCTGCGCGGTACGGCACAAAACCCAGATATTTTCTTCCAGGCCAGAGAAGCCTGCAACCCTTATTACGAAAATATCGTGGGCGTCACCGAAAAATATCTGGCCGAAATCAGCAAATTGACCGGCCGTGACTACAAACTCTTTAACTACTATGGCGCCCCCGATGCAGACCGCATCATCATCGCCATGGGCTCTGCCTGCGAAGCCATCGAAGAAACCATCGATTACTTGATGGCCAAAGGCGAAAAAGTTGGTTTGGTGAAGGTACACCTCTATCGTCCGTTCTCCGCCAAACATCTGTTGGCAGCCATCCCTGCCACCGCCAAAAAAATCGCTGTTTTGGATAGAACCAAAGAACCAGGCGCTTTGGGCGAACCTTTGTACCAGGATGTCTGCACGGCACTGTTTGAAGCCAAAGACCAGCCGATGGTTGTGGCCGGACGCTATGGCTTGGGCTCCAAGGACGTAACCCCTGCCCAGTTCATTGCCGTATACGAAAACTTGAAGGCCGAAAACCCAGTGCAGCACTTTACCATCGGTATCGTAGACGACGTGACCAATCTGTCTTTGCCTGTGGGCAAAGAAGTCAATGTCACCGAAGGCGACGGCACCATTGCCTGCAAATTCTGGGGCCTTGGTTCCGACGGTACCGTTGGTGCCAACAAAAACTCCATCAAAATCATTGGGGACCATACGGATATGTATGCCCAGGCTTATTTCTCCTATGACTCCAAAAAAAGCGGCGGCGTCACCCAAAGCCACCTGCGTTTTGGCAAAAAACCAATCCGCTCCACCTATCTGGTAAAAACGGCCGACTTTGTGGCTTGTCATAAACAGGAATATGTGAACCTCTATGATATGTATTCCGAATTGAACCCAGGCGGCACCTTCCTGCTGAATACCGTTTGGAGCGAAGCAGAATTGGACAGCCATCTGCCTGCTGCCATGAAACGGTATTTTGCAGAAAACAACATCAATTTCTATACCATCAACGGTACGGCCATTGCCAAGGAAATTGGCCTGGGCAACCGTGTCAACTCCGTATTGCAGGCTGCTTTCTTCAAACTGGCTAACATCATCCCCATCGAGGAAGCTGTGGATTATATGAAAGCTGCCATCAAGAAAAGCTATGGCAAAAAAGGCGAAGAAATCCTGAATATGAACTATGCCGCCGTAGACCAGGGTGTTAACGGCGCCAAAAAAGTGGAAATCCCTGCTGCTTGGAAAAATGCAGAAGATGTATCTGTGGCCAAAAAAGAAGTGCCAGCCTTTATCCGCGACGTGGTGGAACCAATCAACGCTCAAAAAGGCGACCAGCTGCCTGTCAGCGCCTTCCAAGGCCGCGAAGACGGCACCTTCCCACAGGGCACCGCTGCTTACGAAAAACGTGGTGTGGCTGTAGACTTGCCAGAATGGCAGGCCGAAAACTGTATCCAGTGTAATCAGTGCTCCTTCGTCTGCCCACATGCTGCCATCCGTCCTTATTTGCTGGATGAAGCAGAACAGAACGCAGCACCGGCCGGTTTTGGCGGTGTGGCTGCCAAGGGCAAAGACATGGCAGGGTTGCTGTTTAAAATGCAGGTTTCTGCATTGGATTGCTTGGGCTGCGGTAGCTGCGCCAATGTTTGCCCTGCACCAAAGAAAGCGCTCATCATGAAACCGGCTGCTACCCAGCAAAAAGAAATCGAAAACTGGGATTATGCCGTTTCTAGCGTTTCCGAGAAAAAGGTCATGAGCAAAGAAAGTGTCAAAGGCAGCCAGTTTGTGCAGCCTCTGCTGGAATTTAGCGGCGCTTGCGCCGGTTGTGGTGAAACACCATACGCCAAACTGATTACCCAGCTTTTTGGCGACAGAATGTATATCGCCAACGCCACCGGCTGCTCCTCCATCTGGGGCGGTTCCGCACCTTCCACCCCATACACCACCAACAAAGAAGGCAAAGGCCCCGCTTGGGCAAACTCCTTGTTTGAAGATAACGCCGAATTTGGTCTGGGTATGGCCATCGCCGTGCGCCAGATGAGAGAAGGCCTGAAAGCCAAACTGGAAGCTTTGAAAGAAATCCAAGGCTGCACCATGATGACCGAAACCATCGATGCCTGGATTGCTACCATGAAAGATGGCGAAGCCAACAAAGAAGCAACGAAAAACCTAGTTGCTCTGCTGGAAAACTATGACGGCTCCAACGCCGAAGCCCAGGCCATCATCGATGAAGTGCTGAAAAACAAAGACCAGTTGGCCAAAAAGAGCCAGTGGATCTTCGGCGGCGACGGTTGGGCTTACGACATCGGTTACGGCGGTTTGGACCATGTACTGGCCAGCGGCGAAGATGTCAACGTATTCGTATTCGATACCGAAGTATATTCCAACACCGGCGGTCAGTCCTCCAAGGCAACCCCAACGGCAGCCGTGGCCCAGTTTGCTGCATCCGGTAAACGGGTGAAGAAAAAAGACTTGGGCATGATGGCCATGAGCTATGG
>CALWLF010000064.1 GCA_944381455.1 uncultured Clostridia bacterium
TAGCGCCCCGGGCCGGAAACCCCATTTTGACACTGCCAGCTGGGCTGGATGATACGGGCAGACCGGTGGGGCTCAATTTGGTTGGGCAAAAAGGCCAAGACCATGCGTTGTTTTTGCTGGGGGCCGCCTGTGAGCGGGTACTTCCCCGCCGGGTGGAACCAAGGCTTTTGTTGGAATAAAACGAGAAACGGCAAAAACAGTTTCCCAAGAAGAACACAACTTCAGCAACAATCAAATGGCTGCAATCCTTTGTGGGTAAGGATTGCAGCCATTTTTGTTTTTTGAAGAAGGTACGCCAAAGGATTTTTGCGCTTTTTTGTTATGGGATGGGTATGGATGATTGCGCTGGCCTTACCCATTGCGTTGGGTTTGGATTTTTTGCCATAAAAAAACCAGAGGAAAGCATGCTTTCCTCTGGCGATCCATTGTTTATACGTTGGCATCTTCTTCATAAAATACTTTGAAATTGGGATCCACTTTGCCAATTCCCATATAGCGGGCTTTAAAGTCTTTGACCAGACGGAAATAGTCGCCGCTGAGAATCAGGACACAGATGATGTTTAATGTGGTAGGAACGGCACAGAAGAAGTCGGTGATTACCCAAACGGTACCGGTAGGCAGACCATAATGGACGGTATAAAAAATGGTCAGCAAACTGGGCAGCGGATAAATGGCGCGGAACACCAACAAGATTTTGTTTTTCAATGCCGTATTTCCACTTAATGCATGGCGCAACAATACATCATAATACATAAACCAGCCGGTTTGTGTGGTTAAGCCGAACAGTAAAATACAGATGGCCACAATTTTTGCGCCGATGGAACCGTAAGCGGTGGCAAAGGCGGAAACAGAAAGGGTGGCGCCTTCCAAGCCGGAAGACCACTGGCCGCTGACGATGATGGCCAAAGACATCACAGTACAAACGAGCATGGTGTCAACAAATACTTCAAACATACCCCAAAGGCCCTGGCGGACGGGATGTTCCACATGGGCTTGAGAATGAACCATGGTGGAAGAACCCTGGCCGGCTTCGTTGCTGAATACGGAACGGGCGATACCGTTTTGGATGGCAACTTTGGCTGCAGCGCCAGCAAAACCGCCAACGGCAGCAGTGCCGGTGAAAGCGCTTTTTACGATCAAAGCAATGGCGGAAGGAATTTGGGTAATGTTAATCAGCAAAATACCAACGGCAGCTACAATGAAGAAAACGACCATAACAGGAACGATTTTACCGGCAAATTCTACTACCCGTTTGCCGCCGCCCCAAACGATGATCCAGATGACAATGCTATAAATTACGCCAAAGACCAGGATGTCAATTGGAAAGGCAGAAGTGAAGCCTTCTGCAATGGTATAGCCCTGCACGCCAGAAAAGAAGTTGCAGGCAAAGCCAACACCAAAAACGGCAGCCAGAATGCTGGCGATTTTTGCCAAGTTCTTTGGCAGCCGGCGGCTTAACCCGCGCTGGATGTAGTAGGTGGGGCCGCCATAAGGCTCGCCTTTTTCATCAACGCTGCGATAGTAAACAGCGAGGGTTACTTCGGCGCACTTTAATCCCATTCCCAGCAGGGCAGCAACCCAAAGCCAAAACAGCGCCCCAGGGCCGCCAACGGCAATGGCCGTTGCAACACCGCCGATATTACCCACACCAACGGCCCCGCCAACGGCAGTGGCAATGGCAGTAAAGGGGCTGACATGGCCTTTACCGGTGTCCCGTTCTTCTTTGCTTAACAAAGAACCAAAGGTTTTTTTCATGACAAATTTAAAATGGCGAAACTGGAAAAAGCCGGTGCCGATGGTGAAAATAGCACCAGAACCCAGAACAAGTACAATCAAAGGTGTTCCCCATAAAAAATTAACAGCAGTTTGCAGGAAAGTAATGATCATTTCCATATAGTCCCCTCCTTTTGTTACAATCTTGTTTTCTAAAAAAGCGATTTAGATCGATGATGAAAACGGATAGATCATAGAACAATAAGTGCGTATTTGGCGCGGGAGACAAAAAGCCTTTTTGATGTCATGGTGGGAAGGCTCTTTTTCATGGCGCCATAAAAGCAGACGGCTTTTGCCATTGAAAGAGGAAAAGAGTTTCTGTTTTCTCATCTTGACAAAGGCGAAGGGATGCTATATAGTGATGTGGGTTTGAGTACGCCGGCAAGTGTATGTTAAACCCACATAGGGCCGTCGCAAAAGTTGCAGCTTTTGCGACGGCTTTTCTTATAGTCCCTTGAGAGCAAAATCAGCGTGTTATTTTGCCAAGAAGCCGTAATGGGTTTTGATTCCAGTCGGTTTTTTGAAAAGAACGTGAACCATTATTTTTTCAGTGCTGCAAATCCCAGTTCCAAATCGGCAATCAAATCGTTGATGTCTTCGCATCCAACAGAAAGACGGATCAAATCGCCTTCATGATGTTTTGGATGGATTAAGGTAACAACATCGCCAAGGCTTGTGGCAATGGGCATCATCTGCACGCTGTCTACAAAAGCAGACATTTCTTCATAGCCGCCTTTAAGATGGAAGGAAACCATGCCGCCAAAGCCGTCTTTGAGCAGTTTGGTTGCCAAATCATGCTGTGCGTGGCTTTTCAATCCTGGATAATAAACGTATTCCACCTCTGGTTTTGCTTCCAGATATTCAGCCAAAGCCAAAGCATTTTCGCATTGTTTTTTCAGACGCAAAGGCAAGGTACGCACCCCGCGCAGGGCCAGCCAGGAATCAAAGGGGCTGATGTGGGTGCCCAGGTTGTCGTTGTAATAGCGCACCCGGTCTACCATTTGTTTCGTGCCGGAAACCAGACCGCAAAGGGCATCGCCATGGCCAACCACATATTTGGTGCCGGAATGTACTACCATATCAGCGCCCCATTCCAATGGACGAAGCAGGTATGGAGAAAGGAACGTATTATCGACAATCAATGTGATGCCGTTTTTATGTGCCAAATCGGCAATGGATGGAATGTCGGCCAGTTCCAGACGTGGGTTGGAGAGTACTTCCAAATAAATCACTTTGGTGTTGGGTTTGATTTTTTCTTCAATGTTTTTGATGTCTGTTACTTTCACGATGTCTACTTCAATGCCTTTGGATGGCAAAATGTCTTCCAAAGAAGAACGGGTGCAGCAGAAAATATCATCGGAAGCGATGACATGATCGCCGGCGTTGAGGTTGCTGAGCAGGGCCAAGTTGACAGCTGCCATGCCGCAGGCGGTGATGGCGGCATCTTCTGCACCTTCCAAAGAAGCAATTTTTCTTTCCAGAGCAATGGTGGTTGGGTTGGTGGAGCGGCTGTAAAGGCAGGCGCCTGGCTGCCAGCTCATGGCATCTTCAATGCCCTGTTCAAAAGCACGGGTGTTTTCATAGACAAAGGTGGAAGTTTCATAAATGGGTGTGTTCAAAGCCTTGGTGGTGGGATCGCCGCCTTCTCCTGCCTTGATTGCCCGTGTTGCAAAATGCATATTGTGTTGTCTTTCCATATCAAATTCCCCCTCACTGATTATGACGTTATTGCAACGAGTAACATTTTTTTGCCAGAATAGAATGATGGATGCTGTTGGACTATTTTATGAAAGGAGCGAAACAATCATTCTGTTCTCCTGGTCTAACTTCATGTTAACACAGATAATAACATTTGTAATACTGTTTATTTTGGTATATAATACAGGTAAAATGTTGTGAGATAAAATTAAAAAAGAAAAGAAGTTAGAAAATTTACTGTAAGAAAAAGAAAGAAATTCAGAAAAAGTCATTTTATGTGAAGTTTCAGCCATAAAAAAAGATGGAAAAGGAGTGGGGTTATGAATTTTTTGAGTATGGAATATTTCATTGCCGTCATGGCAAAACGGAACATCACAAAGGCGGCCGAGGAACTGCATATCACCCAGCAAACGCTAAGTGCCCATATTGCAGCCATTGAAAAGGAGCTGGCTTGTCAGCTGATTATCCGCAGCAATCCTTTGGAGTTAACTTATGCAGGGGAAGTGTTTTTGCGTTATGCTTCTATTTTTTACGAGAATTATCAATCCATGTGGAATGAGTTCAATGATTTGACCAGCAACCAACGGGGAAAATTGCTGGTTGGAGTGGACCATACACGCAGCTGTGCTTTGCTGCCGGATTTGGTGGCAGCTTTTCAGGCCAGGTATCCCAACATCGAAGTGCGTATGGTGGAGGGAAACAATGTATCGTTACAGCGAGGCTTGGTCAACAAAGACATTGACTTGGCCATTGCCTGTTTGCCGGAATCGATCCACGGCATGGAAATTTGTGATTTTTATGAGGAGGAAGTGGTGATGCTGGTGCCAGAAGCACTGCTTGCACAGCATCATTTGGAGGCAGAGCCTTATTTGGATGATTTATCGGCTTTTAGCAACTTCCCCTTTGTGCTGGGCAGCAAGGATGAGCTGGCCGGTCAAATCAGCCGGGAAATCATTGAAAAATCTGGGTTTCAGCCCATCATCAAGGCCCAAACCGATAATGCCGGCACCAGAATTCTGCTTTGCACCAAGGGGATTGGCATTTGTTTTTGCCCCATCAGTTTTGTCCCAACCCTCTTAAATGCCGAGCAGATGAAACATCTGCGCCTGTTTCATTTTCGCTCCGGCGCCACGTATCCCATGCGCTTTGCCTATCGCAGGCAGTCTTATCAATGGAAGATGATTTTGGAGTTTATCCGCATTTCTTTGGAAGAAAGCCGGCAGCGGCATATGTCAGACTGTGAATTACTGCTGTGAAAAAAAGAATGTTTTTTTTGGAAAAAAGACAGGGGAAATCCTTGACGTGCAAAGAGAAAAAACATATAATAAGGAATGTTATTGTAAGGAAGCTTATTATTTAGGAGGCGCTTATGCAGTCGCTGCATCATTTGTGGATGAAAACGTATTTGCAGCTCAACCGTTTGGTTTTAACCCAGACGGCCAAGCTGGGCCTCTCGCCGGGACAGCCAAAGGTGCTGGAATACTTATTTTTGCAGGGGGAAAATGAACAAAAAGCCATTGCCACCCATTGCGAAATTGAACCGGCAACAGTGGGTGATATTTTAAGCCGGATGGAGGCTGCCGGGCTTGTGCTGCGGCGGCAAAAGCCGGGAAACCGCCGTTCTCTTTACGTTTCGCTGACGGAAAAAGGAGAGGCATTGGCCGTAGCACTGACGGAAATTTTTGCGGCGGCAGAGGCGCAGATGACATCATCTTTGACAGAACAGGAAAAACAGCACCTGTATCAATTACTGGAAAAGTGTGAAAAAACAGAAACGAAGGATGGGGAATCATGGGAAAAGAAAACAGAAACAAAGATGTGAAAACATGGGGAAAACGGGTGCTGGTATATTGCGTCGGCCTGTTTATTTTGGCTTTGGGTGTATCTTTTTCGAAAGTGGCCGATTTGGGGATGTCGCCTGTCAATTCCATCCCCTATGTGCTCAGTGAAATTTTTACTTCCCTTTCCATGGGTACTTGGGTGATCATTGTATTTTCTACTTACATTGTGGTACAGTTTTTGATTTTGGGCAAAGATATTCAGCCGGCCCGGCTGCTGCAAATTTTGTGCACCACGCTGTTTGGCTATTTTACAGACTTTACCAATGCACTGACGGCTGCATTGCTGCCAGAACCAACGGCAGTGGCTGCCTCCTTTGCGCTGGTGTACGGGGTGCGGCTATTGTATCTTTTCATCAGTATGCTGCTCATTGCTCTGGGCATTTTGTTTTATCTGACACCGGATCTGATTTCGCTGCCGGGGGAAGGCATCATGCAGGTGCTGGCTCAAAAGCTGCATCTGCCGCTGCATAAAGTGAAAATGGCCTTTGATGTGACGGTGTCACTGGTTGCGCTGGCGCTTTCGCTTGTATATTTTCGGGAATTTCATGGCATCCGGGAAGGCACCGTCATCGCAGCTTTCGGCGTAGGCAAAATTTTGGGGCTTTATGCGCCGCTGCAAAGAAAAGTCAATACGCTGGTCTTTGGTGCAGGAATGCCGGTGGAAGAATAAAAAACAAGTACAGTCGTTTCTCGAAGGGAAACGGCTGCTTTTTTGGGCAAAAATGGCAGTAAAATTGACAGAATCAAAAAAAATGGCCCAAATTCTTTGTTTTCAAAGAATCCAGCCATCTTTTTTGATGACAAAGGCTCTTTTCCTTTCAAGAAAAGAGCCTGTTTTGCCTGAGATGTAACATTATTTGCCTAAAATCATGGCCGTCAAATCCATGGGATCTACGATGCTGCCATCTTTATAAACGCGCATGTTGCCGCTGGCAATTTCGTCAATCAAGATCACTTCGCCGTTTTTGTCATAGCCAAATTCAAATTTGATGTCATAGAGCTCCAAGCCTTTTTTGGCCAAATCGTCGGCAACCACTTTGGTGATGGCCAAAGTTTGTTCTTTCATGCTGTCATACATGTCTGCACTCATGACACCCAAAGCCACCAGGCCGTCTTTCGTTACGAGGGGATCGCCTTTGGCGTCATCTTTGAAGGTGGTTTCCACATAACCGCCAGGCAGTTTGGTGCCGTCGGCAATATAGGCGCCATAGCGGGGGATGAAGCTGCCGGTGGCCACCAGACGGCAGATGACTTCCAGGCCATGGCCGAACACCTTGGCAGGCAGTACTTCCATGGTGGCATCCTCCACATTGGCGCTGACATAGTGGGTTTTTACGCCAGCTTCTTTGAGCAGTTCAAAATAATGAATGGAAGTTTTCAGGTTTTCTCTGCCGATGCCTTCGATGGTCAAGCCAACGGCATTTTCACCGGGATCAAATTTACCGTCTTTGCCGGTGCAGTCATCTTTAAATTTCAGCAGCACATTGCCGTTATCCAGCTGAAAGACATCTTTCGTTTTTCCTGTGTAGATTTTTTCCATTTGTGAAACTCCTTTCCTTTCTTGTAACAAAAACATATTATAGTAATACCACATTTTTCATGATTTTGCGAGTTTTTTTTGAAAAAAACAATCAAAAAAGGAAAGAACCGGCATTTGATGGCGCTATGCAAGAAACAAATAGGCCGAGGCATTGAGAAAACCGGCAAAAGTCACCCAGAGCAAATAAGGCACTTGCAGCTTGGCAGCCAGAGGAGAAATGGGGCGAAAGACAGAAATCATGGTGAGGATAAGCAGCCAAAGCAAAATCAGCCACAAAAAAGAGGCCAAAAACCACTGCTTGCCAAAAAACAGCAGGCTCCAGAAAAAGTTGACGGCCAGCTGTGCAGCCCAAATGGTGACAGGGGTGCAGCTGTCGGGCTGTTTGGAAAGCACCAGTGCCAGGCTTATGCCCATCAACAGATATAAAATGGTCCAAACAATGGGAAACAGTATGGTTGGCGGCGCCAAAGGCAGCTGGCTGAGAGCCGGCATCAGAGCTTCCATCTGGTCTTTGACTAGGAAGCTGGATAAGAACCCGATGCCAAGGGCCAATAGAGGCAGCAGCAGAAAGGGCAGTTTTTTCATGGAAAGATCTCCTTTCACAAAAACCTTCACCGGGGGAAGGCATATGGTTGCCTCTAGTCTATGTGGATGCCAAAAAAATATGCTCAAAAACAGCTTTTCCGGGTGCAGGAGAAAGGAGACGGCGTTGACAAATGTCAGTTTTTTTTAGATAATAGCCATATACCACAGGGGACAGTCAGGAGGTGTGGAGACAATGCGCCAATGTATGGATGCAGATAATATTCATCGCAGATTGAAAAAAATCATCGGCCAAGTGCAGGCCATCGACCGGATGGTGGAGGAAGATGTGCCTTGTGAAGATATGCTCTCCCAGATCAATGCGGCAAAATCGGCGCTGCATAAAGTGGGACAGCTGGTGCTGGAAGGCCACATCAAACATTGTGTCAAAGACGGCATTGAACATGGAGATGTGGACAAAACCGTGGAAAAATTCACCAAGGCGGTGGAGCGGTTTGCCAATATGAAGTGACTTCGGAGGATAAAACAGGAAAAACTTCTGTCCGTTTTGCTGAAAAGAAACGGGTACAGAAGTTTTTTTTGTTGAAATAAAACGACAAGTCCAAAGCAGAATTGGCTTTTTTGACAGAAAAGTTAGTGATGATTAATTTTCTCATTGACAACCCATACCCCCATAGGTATAATGAGAACCGAAGTTAGTCTTCGTTATCTTTGGGCAGAAAGGGGATTTTTATGGAAAAATTGGAGTCGTTTTTGGAATGGGGCGGGACGAAAAAAGACGTCACCTGCTTGGTGATTTCGGCCATTGCACTGTTAATCAGTATTTTTGATCTGGTGCCGCTGCCCTTTGATGCGGCATGGGTGGCCATTGTTTTGTGCGGTGTGCCCATTGTGCTGGAAGCCATCATAGGGCTTGTGACGGCCTTTGATATTAAGGCCGACGTACTGGTGTCCATGGCGCTGGTGGCTTCGGTCTTGATTGGGGAAGACTTTGCCGCAGGCGAAGTGGCCTTTATCATGCAGCTGGGGGCTTTATTGGAGGATTTGACGGTGCAGCGGGCCAGGGCCGGGATTGAAAAACTGGTCCATTTGACACCGCGGACAGCCAGAAGATTGGTGGAAGGAAGAGAAGAAATCATCGGGGCCGAAGAGGTACAGGTGGGCGATGTGCTGCGGGTGCTGCCAGGGGAAACGATCCCGGTGGACGGCATCATCTTAAGCGGCACCACATCCATCAACCAAGCCGTCATGACCGGAGAGTCGCTTCCGGTAGACAAAACGGCAGGCGATGAGGTGGCCAGTGGTACGGTGAACCAGTACGGCTCCTTTGACATGAAGGCCAGCAAGGTGGGGGAAGACAGCTCCATCCAGCGGATGATCCGTCTGGTGCAGTCAGCCGATGCCGGCAAGGCCAACATTGTGCGCCTGGCCGACAAGTGGGCCACCTGGATTGTGGTGGCGGCTTTGGTTTCGGCGGCGGGGACGTTTTTGGTGACGGGAGAACCCATCCGGGCCGTTACTATTCTCGTTGTTTTTTGTCCTTGTGCGTTGGTGCTGGCCACGCCAACGGCCATTATGGCTGCCATCGGCAACGCCACCAAGCACGGGTTTTTGGTGAAAGAAGGCGATGCCCTGGAACGATTGGCCCAGGTGAAAAAAATCACCTTTGATAAAACCGGTACCCTCACCTATGGCGTGCCCCAGGTGGTGGCGGTGGAGACGGCCGACGATTCTTTTTCCAAAGACCAGCTGTATGCCTTGGCGGCCGGGCTGGAAGGGCGGTCGGAACACCCATTGGGCAAGGCCGTGGTGAAAGGATATGAACAGAAAACCGGCAAAAAAGGCGCCGAAGTGGCAGGGTTTGAGATGCTGCCGGGCCGCGGCGTTTGCGGATGGGTGGAAGGCAAACGAATTGCCGCCGGAAACTGGAAGATGATGGAGGAAGAAGGCGTTTTGCCACAAGAGGATGCAAGGGAGGCAGCCGGCCGGTATTTGGACGAAGGCTGTACGCTGATTTATATGGCGCAAGAAGGAAAGCTGATTGGTTTTTTGGCTTTGTCGGATACGGTGCGAAAGGAAGCGCCGAACACTATTTCCCGCCTGAAACAAGTGGGGGTGACGCCAGTGCTTTTGACCGGCGATAACGAGCGGGCGGCCCATCACATTGCAGGCAGCCTTGGCATAGACGAAGTGCACGCCAACTGTCTGCCGGAAGATAAATTGGCGCAGATTGAAGTGGCCCAGCAAAAGGGAGAAATGGTCTGCATGATTGGCGATGGCATCAACGATGCCCCGGCACTGAAAAAATCCTTTGTGGGCATTGCCATGGGCGGCGTGGGCAGTGACATTGCCGTGGATGCCGCAGATATTGCCTTAGTCAATGACGAGGTGAAGGAGCTGCCCCATTTGGTGCAGCTGGCAAAAAAAATGCACCGCACCATCAAATGGAACTTGACGTTTTCCATGCTGCTTAACTTTGTGGCCATCATCCTGGCCATGACCGGCATCTTAAACCCCGTCTTTGGGGCCCTGGTCCATAATGCCGGTTCCATTTTCGTCATCATCCATTCGGCCTTTTTGCTGAAATGGAAATTGGCCCAATCCACCGTTGCATGACGGGGAAGGTTTTGATAAAATAGAGAAAAAATGGGAAAGCACAAAGCAAAGGATTTTCCTTGTCTTTGTGCTTTCTGTCTGCACAGGGGAAAAGGGGGCGTTTTGGATGCAGGCACAGGAAGAATGGTTGGGGACAGAGCCTTTGGGCCGATTGATGGCGCGGATGGCCATCCCGTCGGTGGCGGCCCAGGTGATCAACGTATTATATAACATTGTGGACCGGATTTATATTGGGCATATTCCAGAGATTGGGTTTTTGGCCTTGTCGGGGGTGGGCGTTACTTTTCCGATTATTACACTGATTACGGCCTTTGGCGCTTTTGCTGGCCGGGGCGGAGCACCTTTGGCATCCATTTGCCTGGGGATGAAAGACTATGAGGGGGCAGAGCGGATTTTGGGCTGTGCGGCGGCATATTTGCTGGTGGCGGCAGTGTTGCTGATGGCTGTTTTTTATGGATTTCAAACACTGCTGCTGTATGCTTTTGGGGCCAGTGATGCACTGATTGATTATGCCAGGCAGTATTTGACTATTTATCTGCTGGGGACGCCTTTTGCGTTGGTGAGCGTGGGGTTAAATACGTTTATCAGCGGCCAAGGAAATGCCAAAGTTGCCATGGTGTCGGTGATGAGCGGTGCGGTGCTGAATTTGCTGTTGGATCCGGTGCTGATTTTTTGGTTTGGCATGGGCGTGCAGGGGGCGGCGCTGGCCAGTGTGATTTCTCAGGCAGTCAGTGCCAGTATTGCTGTGTGGTTTTTGTGTTTTGGCGGCGGCGTCATGCGTTTGCGGCGCAAATGGATCCGGCTGGAAGGGCAGACGGCAAAGCGGATTGCAGCATTGGGCGTTTCGCCTTTTGTGATGCAAAGCACGGAAAGTTTGGTGACCATCACATTAAATTCCGGTTTACAGGCCTATGGCGGAGACTTGTATGTGGGCGCCATGAGTATTTTATCCAGCATCTTACAGTTGATTGCCGTGCCCACCCAGGGGCTGACGCAAGGGGTGCAGCCAATCATCAGCTATAATTATGGTGCAGGAAACCAGCAGCGTATCCGGGGCGCCGTTTTTCGCATGATGGGCCTTTGCCTTGTCATCGGCTTGGGATTGGGCGGTTTGGCGGTGCTGGCGCCGGGTGTTTATGTGAGGATGTTTACGGCCAATGAGGACTTGGCGGCGCTGACGGAGGGCGTTATGCCGGTGTTCTTTTTGGGAATGTGTATTTTTGGGCTGCAAGATGCCTGTCAGGGCACGTTTTTGGCTTTAAATCAGGCCAAGGTGTCCGTGTTCATTGCCACGCTGCGTAAGGTGGTGCTGTTGATTCCGTTGGCCATTTTGCTGCCAAAGGCCTTTGGAGTTTCCGGTATTTTTTATGCCGAACCCATTGCCGATACCATTTCGGTGTGCACCACCATAACACTGTTCAGCCTGTTTTTTCGACATATGATAGAACCAAAAAACGCCGGAAAAGAAGGTGCAGCGCTGCGGAAATAAAAAAACCTCTGCCTTAAAAAAGGCAGAGGTTTTTTTACATGGTCCAAGAAGAAAGCCATTTGCCTCCTTTGACGCGGAAAACACAAAGGACGGCACGGATGAAGCTATCGATGCCGATGGCAAGCCATACGCCGCCAACACTGAAATGCAGAATTTTTACCACAAGATAAACCAACCCAATGCGGATGCCCCACATGCCCACAAGACTGACAAGAAGAGGGAATTTTACATCGCCGGCGCCGCGGAAGATGCCGCTGGCAATGATGGAATAGCTGAAAAAGACTTCAAAGGCCGCCGCCAGCTGTAACGGCAGTACGGCTGCATCCACCACGGCCACATCGCTGCTAAACAGACTGATGATGGGCCGGGCGAACAGGAAAACGGGGATACACAGCACAATAATGGTGATGGAGCCGATGACGCTGATGGAATAGGCAAATTTTTGCGTCAGCTGCCGGTCGCGGGCGCCCATGGCCTGACCGATGAGGGTGGTAGCCGTATAGGCAAAGCCGTAGGCAGGCAGATATAACAGCCCTTCTGTCTGATTGGTGAGATAATGAGCGGCCAGCGCTACGGTGCCAAGGCCGCTGATGGTGGCAGTGAGGGCAATTTGGCCAAGACAGAGAGTCACGCGTTCCAGCAGCACAGGGATAGCAATGTGCAGCATGGTGTGGACATGCTCCGGGCGGAAACGATAGTTGCCCTGCACTGTGATTTTGGCCGGCGTGTTGGCGTGAAAAATCAGCCAGAGCAATAGACAAGCCAAAATCAGCTGGCTTGCCGAGGTGGAAATGGCAGCACCAGTAACGCCAAGGCCTGCGCCCCACATGGAAATGTCATGGCCGAACAAGTGCAAAGAGCGGCTTGGATAAATCAAAAGAAAATTTCCAGCCATGTTGAGGCAGTTGGAAATCAGGTTTGCCATCAGCGGCAGGCGGGTATTGCCTGCCGAACGGAATACAGCCGAAAGAACCACCGCCATGGACTGGGGCAAAAATCCCAGGGCAATGATACCCATATAAGACTGGGCCGGGCCAATGACATCGGCTTCGGCGCCAAGCCAAATGGGCAAAGGCCGGTGGATGAGCCGTACTGCCAGCAGCAAAAACAGCCCCAGCAGGAAAGAAGCCGTGATGGACTGACGCACACAGGCCGCCGTTTTTTCTTCGTTTTGTTCTCCAATGCCGTGGCTGACCAAAAAGGAATAGCCTACGCTCAGTGCCGTCAGGCAGCCGGTGATGAGCCAGACGGTGGATATGTTGATGGCTACGGCTGCCGTGGCCACGGCCCCGATGGAGCCGACCATGGCAGTATCTACCAAGGTTGCCATGCAAATGAGAAACTGTTCTACAATGGTGGGCCAGGAAAGGCGGAAAATGGTTTCCGGGATGCTCTTTCCCAGCTGCAATGACGTTTTGTTTTCTCCCATGATACCCCTCGCTTCTCAATCCTTTACAAAAAATCCGTGCTCTTTCAGGACATACTGGGCAACGGCTTTGTTGGTTTCAAACCAGGCGCCGCCGGTGCGCATATAGTCGATGAGGTCGCTGAGCATTTGCACCCGGCTGGCCCGGCCCATAAACTGGGGATGGAGGACGAAATTCATCATGCGCCCTTCTTCAGCCAAGGCGTCAAACTCTTCTTTCCAGATTTCAAACATCTCCCGGGGAGATTTCAATTCGTAACGCTCCGGCGCCGAGTCGGTGTAAAAGTCATAGGCCGTATCGTCAAAGACAGAATCTTTGGGCAGTTCCACCAAGGGCACTGTTTTGCCATCAATTTGGTGGAGAAAGGGGCCGTCGCTGTTGCGCCAGTTGGAGCTATAAAGGTAGCCATGTTCCAAAAACAGTTTCAAGCTGTAGTCATGGATGACGCCGCCGGGGGCCCGATGGCCGCATATGGTTTGGCCGGTTAAGTCATAGATGACTTTTTCGGCCCGGCGCATGGTAGCGTCTTCTTCTTCATAGGTGGTGGTGGTAAATTCTTCATGGAAATAGCCGTGGAAGCCGATTTCATGGCCGCGGGATGCAATCTCCTTTGTCACCAGGGGGTATTGTTCGGCAATGACGCCGGGGATGAAGAAGGTGGCTTTCACCTGTTGCTGGTCCAGCATATCTAAAATGCGGGGCACGCCTTGTTTTGGGCCATAGGTGCCGCGGGAAAGGTTTGTGATATGGTCGGCGTTGCCGTCGCCGCGGGTGGTCCACATGGTTTCGGCGTCCAGGTCAAAAGCCAGCATGACGGCAATGCGTTTGCGGTTGGGCCATTGAATGTTCATGCCAGGTCCCCCTTTCTTTGTTCCAATACATAGCGGGCCACTTCTTCGCAGGTGGCGATATAAGCCCCGCGGGAGCGCATATAGCCAAAAAATTCGCCCAGGGCCTTGATGCGGCTGCCCCGGCCAATCAGTTGGGGATGCAGTTTTAAGACAAAAATTTTGTTGCCTTCTTGGGCCAAGGCGTCAAATTCGTCTTTCCAGTTGCCAATGACTTCCCGGTTGGGATACATGGCGCGAACGGCCGGATCGCTGAAGGTAAAATAAAAATAAGTAAAGTCATCCATCATCACATCGGTGGGCAGTTCCACCAAAGGCAGCAGCTTCCCACCCTGCTGCCATAAATAAGGCCAATCACAATCTTTCATGGAAGAACTGTATAAATATCCACGTTCCGTCAACAACTGGGGCGTAAAGGGATGGATGATGCTTTCGGGGCCGCGGTGGCCCACAGGGTGCTTGCCGGTGATGGACATCAGCAAGGCTTCGCTTTTTTCCAAAATGGCCGTTTCCTCTTCCAAAGAAATGCCCCGTTTGGATTCGTGGAGATAGCCATGGCAGGCCAGTTCATGGCCCCGGCGGGCAATTTCTTCCACCTGGGGGCGGTATTCTTCCACCACAATGCCAGGGACAAAAAAGGTGGCGCGGATAGAGAAGGTATCCAACATGTCTAAACAACGGGAAAGCCCCTCGTGGGGGCCGTATTGTCCGCGGGAATAGTCTGTAAAGCCAATGGTGCATCCTTTGGAAGCGGCGCGGGAAATGCGCAGATATTGGGCATCAAAATCAAAGGTCACCATGACGGCAATGCTTGCGCCGCCAGGCCAGGTGATGGAAGGACCATTGGTTTTTCCGTCTATGGGATGATTCATAAATACTGCTCCTTTTTTGTGAATTTTGTTCTGTTTCTTCCAGTATATCACACCATGTTTGGAAAACAAGAGGAGGCGAAAAAGATTGCATTTTTTGCATGATTATGCTATATTTAGTGAGTTATGAAATAGGTAGGGCTCTAGTTGGAGCAAAAACAAGGAGGATGTTTTATGAAGAAAGCAGTATTATTTTTATGTAGCCTTTTGGTGGTAGGGATGCTTGCTGGTTGCAGCAGCAGCACCACAACGGAAAGCGCCGAAACGACACAAAGCACGACAGAAGAGACTACCACACAGGAAGCAACAGAAGAAACAGAAAATGAAACGGCCGATGCCGAAAATCCATTTGCAGGAAAAACCGTAAAGGTGGGCTGCTCTGCCACCTTTGTGCCCTTTGAATCCATTGAAATGGCAGCCGATGGCAGCAAAACGTATGTGGGGATGAATATTGACATCATTGAAGCCATTGTGGAAAAAAATGGCGGCACGGTGGAATTTCAGGATATGCCTTTTAAAAGCCTGATTGGCGCTATCCAAGCAGGCCAGATTGATTTTTGCAGCGGCGGCATGGCCCCTACGGAAGAAAGAAAAGAGTCTTTGGACTTCAGCGAAATTTTCTTCTATCCAAGAAATGCCATCGTTTACCGCAGCGAAGATAACTATCCAGACCTGGCTTCTTTGGAAGGCAAAACCATTGCCTATGTCTTTGGCACCAACTATCAGCAAGTGGCCGAAAGCGTGCCAAACGCCACCACAACCGGTATCCAGGGCAGCCCTGCCTGCATTGAAGAAGTCAAAAGCGGCAGAGCCGATGCCTGCATCGTTGACGGCGCCGGCGCCACGGAATTTTTGAAACAAAGCGAAGGTCTTTCCATGAGCCTGCTGGACAAAACAGACGACTGCTTTGCCATTGGCTTCCCAAAAGAATCTCCTTACTATGAACCATTCAACAATACGTTGAAAGAAATGATGGAAAATGGCGAACTGGATGAAATCATTGCTTCCCATTTGAACGAACAGTTTATTCTGGATTGATGTGCCAGTAAAGGAGTTGTTGGCATGAACTTAAATTTTGCCAGTGTGTGGCAATATTGGCCGTTTCTTTATAACGGCGCTTTGCTGACATTGAAGATGACAGCCATCTGCGCGGTGTTTGGTTTTGCACTGGGGATTGTGCTTTCTTTGATTAAATTGAGCAAGTTTCGTCCGCTGGTGTGGTTTGGCCAGTTTTATACGTCTATTTTCCGCGGCACACCGCTTTTGGTGCAGCTTTGTATTGTTCATTTTGGCCTGCCTCAGCTGCTGGGGGTGCCCTTAAGCACCACCCAGTCGGGGATTTTGACCTTTTCTCTGAACTCTGCCGCCTATATTTCGGAAATTTTCCGCGGCGGCATCCAGGCCATCGACAAGGGACAGTATGAAGCGGCCATGTCTTTGGGCATTGGATACCGGGATATGATGAAGGACATCATCATTCCCCAGGCAGTCAAACATATTCTGCCAAGCTTGGTCAATGAAATGATTGCATTGTTGAAAGAATCGTCCATTCTTTCCTATATCGGCGCGGTGGAATTGCTGCGGGCCGCAGATCAGATTACAGTGATGACCTATCGCTTCTTTGAACCTTATTTGGTGGTAGCGGTGATCTATTATGTCATGGTCATGATTTTGTCGTTCTTTGCGGCAAGACTGGAAAGGTGGGTGAACAGAAGTGATCGAGTTTCGTGACGTACACAAAAGCTTTGGGAAGCTGGAAGTATTAAAGGGCATCCAGTTTCGTGTGGAAAAAGGCCAGGTGGTTACGCTGATCGGCCCTTCCGGTTCGGGGAAATCCACCATTTTGCGCTGCATCAACTTGTTGGAACAGCCCACCAGCGGCCAAGTATTCATCGAAGGAACGGATATCACAGCGCCCAAAGTGGATATCCAATCCATCCGCAAAGACATTGGCATGGTGTTTCAGCACTTTAATCTGTTCCCTCACATGACAGTGATGGAGAATATGACCTATGCCCCCATTCGGGTGAACAAGGTGCCAAAAGAGGCGGCCAAAGCCAAGGCCATGGAATTATTGGCATTGGTCGGCTTGACAGAAAAAGCCGATGCCTATCCCAACAAGCTTTCCGGCGGCCAAAAACAGCGCATTGCCATTGCAAGAGCTTTGGCCATGGAGCCAAAGATCATGCTCTTTGATGAACCGACCAGCGCACTGGATCCGGAAATGGTCAAAGAGGTGCTGGAAGTCATCAAAAGTCTGGCCCATACGGGCATTACCATGGTGCTGGTAACCCATGAAATGGGCTTTGCCAGAGAAGTTTCGGACCGGATTTGCTTTATTGATGATGGACAAATCTTAGAAGACAGCACGCCCGATGTGTTTTTTGCCAACCCAAAGACGGACCGGGCCAAAGCTTTTTTGGAAAAAGTGTTATAAGGATTCCAAAGCCGTTTTGCCTAAAAATAGGCAAGACGGCTTTTTTGCTGTTGTTTTCCATCAATTTGCTGTGCGCAAAGGAGGAAACTGTGGTATGATAGAGACAGTATTTGAGCAAACAAGAACAGGAAGGGTTTGCCGGTAATCAAGATGGACTGTGACGAAAAAAGGGTTTGGGTAATCCAAACAGGAGGGCGAAACGGACAAAAGCACTGTTTCAAGGGGTAAGAAGGAGGCATCGTCTGTATGATTTTTTATTTTTCAGGAACGGGAAACTGTCGTTATGCGGCAGAAAAATTGGCGCATGGCCTATCGGTGGAGGCCATTGATATGACAGAGGCCATCCGGCACCGGGCTTATGAATATGACTGCACCAGGGAACCGGTGGGTTTTGTTTTGCCCACGTATTATTGGGGGCTGCCCATTCAGGTGGCCGGTTTTTTGTCGCGGCTTGTTTGCCGCTTTGGGAAAAAGCCGTATGTGTTTTTGCTGCTGACCTGCGGCCAAAGCACAGGAGATGCCGGGCGTATGTTTGCTCGGCTGATGAAAGAGAGAAATTTGCCGTTTTCTGCCACGTTTGCCGTAAAAATGGTGGATAATTATGTGCCTTTATTTTCTGTTCCGCCCAAAGAAAAGGCCGAAGAGATTTTAGAGGCGGCAGATGTGGCATTGGATGAAGTGCTGGCTCAAGTGATGCGCCGGCAAATGGGCGATTTTAATACGCTCAAAGGCAAAGCGCCGAAATTGATTACCGGCACCATCTACCCGTTTTACCGCTACCGTCGCAGAACACGCCATTTTGCCGTCAGCGATGACTGTATTGGCTGTGGCCGCTGCCAGAGAGAATGTCCGGCTAAAACCATTATCATGGCAGAAGGAAAACCTGTTTGGAAAAAACCACAGTGTATTTTATGCCTTCATTGCCTCCATGTCTGTCCTGTCCATGCCATTTCCTATGGCAAGCGTTCTATCAAGCACGGCCAGTATTTTAACCCCAATGTTTGACGTCCCCAAAAAAAGGAAGAGGAAACACAAAGAAAGCACACACCCGTCGGGTGTGTGCTTTTTATAAAAATAAATAAGGGGGAAGAACGAAGAAAGAAAGAGAGAAACGGGCTGTGCTGGTATTACGCCTCACCTTGGAGTACAAGACACAAATGAGGAGATGGCTTGTGTCATGCCGCAGTAGGGTGGAGGTAGTTGCGGCAAAGGGAGGGCATATGGTTGGTTTCGTTGGGCTTTGCCCGCTTCTTTCTTCTGCACCTACTGTATCATAGAAAAAGAACATTTTTGTGGTGAAAACCTGAATTTTTTCTTAAGGTTAGGCGAAACTTCCTCCCTAAAAAGAATCGAAAAGGGAAAAAACAAAAGATGTTACAAATTTCTTACGGCTGTCTTACTATTTTTTAAAAGGTATTGTGTATTGCACAGTACTTTGTTAGCATGAAGAAAAAGGAGGGAAGTCATGAACACACAATTTAGAAAAGGCGTCATTGAAATGTGTGTGCTGGCCACCATTTCCCGCAAAGACTGTTATGGATATGAAATTGTGCAGGAAATTGCCTCATACACAGAAATCAATGAAGGGACGGTGTATCCCATTTTGCGCCGGCTGACCACAGAGGGCCACCTGGTGACGTATCTAAGGGAAAGCACCCTGGGACCGGCCAGAAAATACTATCATATCACCGAGCAGGGGCGGGCATATTTACAAAGCTTGCAGGCCGATTGGCAGCAGCTTTTTGAGATGGTCCATCATCTGCTCAGTCAAACCAAAAGGGAGGAGCAACAATGAAAAAAGAGGACTATTTGAAGACATTGGAAGGTGCTTTAAAAAAGACCATGGCCATGGAAGAAGTGACCGAAATTTTGGCCGATTATGACGAGTATTTTGAAGATGGCCGCAGACAGGGAAAATCTGACGAGGAAATCAGCGCTCGCCTTGGGGCGCCGGAATGGATTGCCGCACAGTTTTTGGAAGAAGAAGACACGAGTTTTCAGGCCAAGAAACAAAAAAGCCGGGAATTTTTAAAACAGCTGCAAGAAAAGGCTGCCGAGGAATGGAATCATTGGAAGGAAAAAGTGCCCAATGTGGAGCTGGAAGCAGGGAAAGGCTTTTTTGCCGGCATTTTTGACACAGCAGGCAGTTTCGTAGAAACGTGTGTCCGGCTGCTGCTGGCCATGGCGGTGCTGTTTGGGCTGGGATTATTGGTGTTTTTTGGCGCCATGGGATCGCTTTTTGTGCTGGGATGCGGCTTGGGCCTCATTGGCAGCGGCCTGGGGCTTTTGGTGGCAGCAGCGTTTTCCTTTGGCATCCTTGCCGCGTCGGTGAGCGTGGGATGCGTATTTGCCTCGGTGTTTTTGATTGCGGCAGGGCTTTTGGTGCTCTTGGTGCTGGTGATGGTCCTGCGGATGGCACTGTGGGGGCTGTGGCAGCTGTGGAAAAAGCTCTTTGGCGGCATTTTCAAGAAGAAACAGGAGGCGTAAGAGATGATGACAAAATGCAAGAAAATAGGTAAAGTTTTGCTTTTGGTATTGGCAATTTCCTTTGTAGGCGTTTTGGTGTGCATTCCCCTTGGCATTGGCGCAACGCTGAAGCAGCTGGATGCCCTGTCCAGCCAGACAGTGGCGGCAGAGGTGGTGACCATACCGGAAGAAGTGACCACATTGGTGCTCCACAGCGATGGGGCCTATGGAACGATTTTGATTCGGCAGTCCCAAACGGGCGAAAGCTATTTGGAAATTTACAACGGAGAGATTGCAAGCCGCAACAATGTGGGGCTCACCTATGCGGAACAAACCACGGCAGATCTCTTTATGTCCGATCGGTTTGGTGAGCGGAGATTCCATGTGGATGATATACTAAAAGAAGCGGCTTTTTCCATCCAGGACTATCCCGATGCAGTGCTTTACATTACGCCGGAAGAAAATTTGCTGCTGGATGGAACCAGCAATTATCGGGCTACCATGTTCCGCTTTGACGGTGTGGTGCGCTATGGCAATATGCCGGTGGAAACGGCAGGCAAGGAGCTGGTGGACGATGGATGGGGCATTGTCAGCTGGGAAGAAAAGCAGCAGGAATGGGACCGGGAGATGGAAGACCAGTACAACATGGGGATAGAAGAAGGGCGAGAGGAAGGTTACAGGGAGGGATACGATGCAGGCTATGAAGCAGGATATGCCGATGGCGCAGCAAATGCTCCTGTGACCGTGGAAGAAGGAGACGTCTACTAAACGAAAAAAGCAGCTGTGTAAAATCAGTTTTCAAAAAGAAGCCATTGCTTTTCTTTTTCCAAGTTCTTTCTTGGAAATTGCGATTGCATCTTTCGGAAGAAAAATAACCTCGGAAAAAATAAAATAGCTGCAATCCTTTGTATCTACGGATTGCAGCTATTTTTGTTTTCTTAGGAAGATGCGTAAAAGTGCAGCTGCTTTTTAATTTTCTTCCTGTTCTGCCCAGGCAAGGCTTCTGGAGACGGCTTTTTTCCAGCCTGAAACCCGCTTTTGTCGTGTTTCTTCTTCCAGGGCGGGAGAAAAGGAGGCGCCTAAGCGGCGGCGGCGCACCAGCTCGTCGGTATCTTTCCAAATGCCCACGGCCAGCCCGGCCAAAAAGGCGGCGCCCAAGGCTGTCGTTTCCAGAATCTGCGGCCGGATCACGCATTTTCTTAACAAATCGGCTTGAAACTGCATCAAAAACTGGCTTTGGCTGGCCCCGCCGTCTGCCTGCAGCACAGAAACGGGCGCGCCCCAGTCCTGCTCCATGGCCTCCACCAGTTCCAGGCACTGATAGGCGATGGATTCCAAGGCGGCCCTGGCCAAATGGGCCCGGTTGGCGCCGCGGGTGATGCCGATGAGGCAGCCTCTGGCAAACATATCCCAATAGGGCGCCCCAAGGCCGGTAAAGGCAGGCACCAGATAAAGCCCGGCCGTATCCGGCACCGTCAGGGCCAAATCGCTGGCTTCGGCACTGGTTTTAATGAGCTGCAATTCATCCCGCAGCCATTGGATGGCGGCTCCGGCCACAAAAACACTGCCTTCTAAGGCGTATTGCACCTTTCCGTTTCGGCCGATGGCGATGGTGGTCAAAAGGCCGTTTTTGCTTTCCACAATGCGGCTGCCTGTGTTCATCAGCAAAAAACAGCCGGTGCCGTAAGTGCTTTTGGCTTCGCCGGGATGAAAACAGGTGTGGCCAAAGAGGGAAGCCTGCTGGTCGCCGGCGATGCCGGCGATGGGAATCTCCACCCCGTGGAAGGTGTGATAGCCAAAGATACTGCTGGAGTCTTGAACGGCAGGCATCATGGATTTTGGAATATGAAACAGGGCAAGCAGCTCCTCGTCCCAGGTGAGGGTATGGATGTTAAAGAGCATGGTGCGGGCGGCGTTGGTATAGTCGGTGACATGGTTTTTGCCGCCGGTCAGTTTCCACACCAGCCAGGTGTCGATGGTGCCAAAAAGCAGGTCGCCCTGTTCGGCCGCCGCTCTGGCGCCTGGCACATGGTCCAAAATCCACTGGATTTTGGTGGCGGAGAAATAGGCATCCACGATGAGCCCCGTTTTTTGGCGGATGGTTTCGGCCATGGGGCTTTGTTTGAGGGCTTCGCATTGTGCCGCCGTGCGGCGGCACTGCCAGACGATGGCCGGGGCAATGGGCCGGCCGGTGTGCCGGTCCCAAACGACGGTGGTCTCCCGCTGATTGGTGATGGCAATGGCAGCAATGTCCTGGACAGAAATATCGGCTTTAAGGACGGCCTCCTCCATGACGGCATACTGGGAGGCATAGATTTCCATGGCATCGTGCTCCACCCAGCCGGGGTGGGGATAACCCTGGGGAAATTCCCGCTGGCTGATGGAACAAATGGCAGGGGTGTTATCAAACAGCAGTGCGCGGCTGCTGGTGGTTCCTTGATCTAAGGCTAGAATGTACTGCATGACAAAATCCTCCTTTTTCTTCCAGTATACCAGCGCGGAAAGCCTTTGGCAAGGCGGCGGAAACAGAGAAGGGCGGCGGCAAGAGAAAAATGCGCAAAAATTTTTGAAAAAAGGTGTTGACAAATGCCGCCGGATTTGTTATTATTATCAAGCAGTCGCCGATGAGGCGAAACGGCGAAAGCCTGAAGGCTGTAAGGTTTGCCCGAGTGGCGGAACTGGCAGACGCACAGGACTTAAAATCCTGCGGGGTAACACCCGTACCGGTTCGATCCCGGTCTCGGGCACGTTTCCTTAACAGGATGTGCCAAAATGATATGCCCAGATAGCTCAGTTGGTAGAGCAGAGGACTGAAAATCCTCGTGTCCTTGGTTCGATTCCGAGTCTGGGCACCATACTTATGCGCGAATGGCTCAGTGGTAGAGCATCGCCTTGCCAAGGCGAGGGTCGCGAGTTCGAATCTCGTTTCGCGCTTTTTGAAAGCGAAAGACTTGTCTTTCGCTTTTTTGTATTTGTTTTTTTCTGGATGAAAAGGAGGGCCAAACCATGGTCATTGGCTGTGCTTGTGTGACATTCCGGGCCGAATGGGTGACAAGTTTAAAAGAAAAGCGGATGGTGCTCAAAAGTTTGATGGAGCGGGCCAAGCACAAGTTTAATATTTCCATTGCCGAGGTGGACTGTCAAGACTGTCACGAAACGCTGGTCATTGGCTTTGCCTGTGTCTCCAACAGCGCCTCCCATGCCGATGAAATGGTGGAAAAAGTGGTCCGGTTTTTAGAAAACAATACGGATGCCCTGCTGCAGCAAGTGGAGAAGGAAATTTTGTAGGCGCAAGCGGCCAAAACCGAAATTTTTACTGGATTTTAGCCGCTTTCTATGGTATAATAGCGAATAGCTATGCGATGAGATATTTGGTGAGGAATCGCAAAGAAAATGGAAAACGCTAAGGAGGAACTATCGAAATGAATGCAAAGGTAATCAGCAAAGAAAATAATGTGGTAAAATTTTCTTTCCAGGCAGATGCAGCCCAGTTGGAAGAAGGCATGCAGTATGCATATAAGAAAAACAAAAATCAAATTTCTCTGCCAGGCTTCCGCAAAGGCAAAGCACCTCGGAAATTGATTGAAAGCCAGTATGGCCCGCAGGTATTCTATGATGATGCAGTGAACTTCATCTTGAACACCGAATATGAAAAAGCTGTGAAAGAATTGGGCTTGGACACCGTTTCCAGACCAGAAATTGATGCACCTGTGATTGATAAAGCAGAAGGCGTCACCTTCGAAGTAACCGTAACCGTAAAACCAGAAGTAACCCTGGGCCAGTACAAAGGTTTGGAAGTAGAAAAAGTGGACACCACTGTTTCTGACGAAGCCGTAGAAGCAGAACTGAAACGGGTGCAGGATCAAAACGCCAGAATGATCACCATCACCGATCGTGCGGCTCAGATGGACGATATGGTAAACATCAGCTATGCCGGCACCATTGACGGCGTTGCCTTTGATGGCGGTACATCCGATGACTACAATCTGGTATTGGGTTCTCATTCCTTCATCGATACCTTTGAAGATCAGATCGTAGGCCACAACATTGGTGACAAATTTGACGTGAATGTGACGTTCCCAGCAGAATACCATGCAGAAGAACTGAAAGGCAAAGCTGCCGTGTTTGCTGTGGAATTAAAAGGCATCAGCGTAAAAGAACTGCCAGAACTCAACGACGAATTTGCCCAGGATGTTTCCGAATTTGAAACTTTGGAAGAATATAAAGCAAGCATTGGGGCTAAACTGAAAGAGACGGCCGAAGCCAATGCAAAACAGGTGCAGGGCGACAAACTGCTGGATCAGGCTGTGGAAAACGCCACCATGGATGTGCCGGAAGTAATGTATGAAAACCGCATTGACCAGTTGATGCAGGACTTCAGCAACAACGTATCCCGTCAGGGCCTGACACTGGATGTATACTGCCAGTATCTGGGCACCACCGTAGAAGGTCTGCGCGCTACTTTCCGCGGCACTGCTGAAAAGAGCGTAAAAGCCAGACTGGTGCTGGAACAGATTGCAAAAGAAGAAGCCCTGGAAGTAACCGAAGACGAACTGAATGCAGAAATCGGCAAAATCGGCGAAGGCTACGGCTTGGCTGCTGAAAAAATGATCGAAATCTTCCGCCCAGAAGACAGAGAAATGGTGAAAGCAGACCTGCTGGTACAAAAAGCACTGAAACTGGTGGAAGAAAACGCCGTTTACACCGAACCAAAGGCAGAAGAAAAAGCAGAATAAGAAAATGGTAACAACATAGAGGGAGGCTCCAAGCAGAGATGAGTTTAGTACCTTATGTCATTGAACAAACCAGTCGGGGGGAACGGTCCTACGACATTTTCTCCCGCCTCCTCAAAGACAGAATTATCTTTTTGGGTGAAGAAGTGACCGATGTCAGCGCCAACCTTGTGGTGGCCCAGCTGCTGTTTTTGGCGGCAGAAGATCCGGATAAGGATATCAACTTGTATATCAATAGTCCCGGCGGCTCTGTGACGGCCGGCATGGCCATTTATGACACCATGCAGTATATCAAACCGGACGTGTCCACCATCTGCGTGGGGCTGGCAGCCAGCATGGGTGCATTTTTGCTCTCCGGCGGCGCCAAAGGCAAACGCTTTGCCCTGCCCAATGCAGAAATTATGATCCATCAGCCTTCCGGCGGCGCCAGAGGCCAGGCCACAGAAATCCAGATTGTGGCAGAAAATATTTTGAAGACGAAAAAACGCCTCAACGAAATTTTGGCTTCCAACACGGGCAAAAGCCTGGAAGAAATCACCAGAGACACCGAACGGGATAACTACATGAGCGCCCAAGAGGCAGTGGCCTATGGCCTCATTGACCAAGTGATTACCAAGCCGGTATAAGGTTTTAATTAAGGGAGAGAAAAACCAATGGCATCGAAAATGGATGACAAAAAACAAATTCGCTGCTCCTTTTGCGGCAAACCGCAGGATGAAGTGAAAAAGCTGATTGCCGGCCCAGATGTTTATATCTGTGACGAATGTGTGGATTTGTGTGCTGACATCATTGCCGATGGGCTGGAAGAAGAAACCATGGCCGACGGCATGAAACTGCCGACACCAAAGGAAATGAAAGCCTTTTTGGACGACTATGTCATTGGGCAGGATGCAGCAAAAAAAGTGCTGGCAGTGGCCGTTTATAATCATTATAAACGGATTGCCAAGAAAAAATCGGCTGGGGATGTGGAGCTGCAAAAAAGCAATATTTTGATTGTGGGCCCCACCGGCGTGGGGAAAACCCTCCTGGCCCAGACGCTGGCACGGATGCTTCATGTGCCCTTTGCCATTGCCGATGCCACCACACTGACAGAAGCCGGCTATGTGGGCGAAGATGTGGAAAATATCCTCTTAAAGCTCATTCAGGCGGCCGATTATGACATCGAACGTGCCGAAAAGGGCATTGTCTATATTGACGAAATTGATAAAATTACGAAAAAAAGCGAAAATCCTTCCATCACCCGCGACGTCAGCGGCGAAGGGGTGCAGCAGGC
>CALWLF010000065.1 GCA_944381455.1 uncultured Clostridia bacterium
TTCTTTTCTGCATCTACCGTTACGATTTCAAGATTTTGGATGGTCACTTTCACTGCACCCATGTGGCCTGGCATTCTTTTGCCTTTTTTAACGCGGCCTGGTGTGGTACCGGAAGACATAGAACCAATTGCTCTGTGGTATTTGGAACCGTGAGCCATAGGACCTCTGTGCT
The DNA here is from genome assembly GCA_944381455.1 of uncultured Clostridia bacterium. Lineage (GTDB taxonomy): Bacteria > Bacillota > Clostridia > Lachnospirales > Anaerotignaceae > Neoanaerotignum. The sequence continues at coordinate 173 of CALWLF010000065.1, forward strand.
GACCGTGTCTTTTGATAGAGCCCTGGAAGCCTTTGCCCTTGCTGGTGCCGCTGACATCTACTTTGTCGCCGGCAGCAAACATATCGGCTTTGATTTCCGCACCCACTTCAAACGTTTCAGCGTTTTCCAGTTTCAATTCTTTCAGATATCTCTTGGTGGTTACGCCAGCTTTTGCAAAGTGGCCAGCCATTGGTTTGTTGACCAATTTTGCTTTTTTGTCCACAAAACCAACCTGCACTGCTGCATAGCCGTCGTTTTCCACAGTTTTCTTTTGGGTTACTACACATGGGCCAGCTTCCAGCACGGTAACAGGAATGAGGTTACCAGTTTCGCTGAATACCTGCGTCATGCCCACTTTTTTTGCGATGATACCTTTCTTCATAACTTTTGCGCACCTCCTATAGTTTCTACAGCGGATTACCCTTTGGGCAATCATACTAGTCTCATATAAGTTGCGTATACGTTTCCCTTATATTCAACCATGTTTGGGTTACTTACATCAGTTTCAATGTGATATCCACGCCTGCTGGCAGATCCAGTCTGCTGATGGCGTCCACCGTTTTTGGTGTTGGCATCAAGATATCAATCAATCTCTTGTGGGTTCTCATTTCAAACTGCTCTCTGCTGTCTTTGTACTTGTGGGTTGCACGGATGATGGTTACAACCTCTTTTTTGGTTGGCAGTGGGATAGGACCACTCACCTGTGCACCTGTTTTTTTCGCAGTTTCAATAAGTTGCGCTGCAGACTGATCGATCAATTTGTGATCGTAAGCCTTGAGACTGATTCTGATTTTTTGATTTGCCATAAAAAAAGTCCCCTCCTTTTCGTACTTTTGATTCAGCACGACAAGTGGTGACTGCACACTTATCCGGGTGTATCGAGCATAATCTCGACACACAGAGCCGCACTTCGCCTAATCGGTTCGGCCGGCTGCTCTTTTTCCACAATATTCGGTACAGTGACCTTGTCGCCCGGTTTCTGGAACTGGACATCGCTCCACGGAAAACTTGAAAACCCTCATTTTTCGGTTTCCAACAACCTCCGCTTCCTCGCTCTATGTCACAACACAAATGATTATACATGATTTTTACAAAGAACGCAAGGTTTTTTTTCAAAAAAATCCGTAAATTTTCTTATATTCTTTACCAAAATTTCCGGTTTCATAACGAAAAAACTGTACAATATTTTTTTCTTCCCTCGCATTCTTGGAATTTCATCTGCAAAAGCGAGAATTTTCCTCTCTTCTTTTCAACATATTGACACAGAAGGCCGGCCGTCATGACACGGCCGGCCCTGTGGCAAACTTATTTTGCCCATTCCTCGCTGATTTTTTGCAGCAAATCTGGGATAGGCAGATGCTGCGGACATTTTTCTATGCACTGGCCGCAGTTGACGCAGTTGGTGGAGCGCATGGGATCAAAGTAAGGACGGTTATAGAAATTTTTGGCATGTTCGATGGACTGATACATATGGCCCATATTATAGTAGTCGAAGTTGTTGGGAATATCCACCCCGGCCGGGCAAGGCATGCAATAGCGGCAGCGGGTGCATGGAATTTGAATCAACGACTCATAGGCAGCTCTGGCTTCTGGATACAACGCCTCTTCTTCTGCATCCAAAAATCCCGGCATACATTGGCTGGCCAAAGAAAGATTTTCTTCCACCTGGGCCATTTCGTTCATGCCGCTTAACACCGTGGTTACTTCCGGACGGTTTAACACAAAAGAGATGCCCCGTCCGGCAGAAGAAAAGCGGTGCTTGCTTTTTGCCCAAACGGCCGCCACTTCCTTTGGCGCCTCGTTGGCCAGCTGCCCGCCTTTGAGCGGCTCCATAATCAAAACACCCATGCCTTTTTGGGCGGCATAGCGCAAGCCCCGTTCTCCGGCTTGATGGTCGGTATCCATAAAGTTATACTGTAAGATGCAAAAATCCCAAGGATAGTAGTCGGCAATTTCTTGAAACAGCTCAAAACTATCATGGAAGGAAAAACCAAGATATTTGATTTTCCCTTCTTTTTTCTTCTGTTCAAAGAGCCGGAACACATCCAGTTTTTTTGCCTTTTCCCATAAATCCCCAGCCAGAGAGTGAAGCACATACAAATCAAAATGGTCGGTACCGCACCGTTTCAGCTGGCCTTCAAAGAAAGCCTCGCAATCTTCATAGCTTTCACAAAACCAAACCGACAGCTTGTCCCCTAAATACACTTTGTCCCGATACCCGTCAGCCAAAATTTCTTTGACTGCACTTTCCGAAAACCCGTTGCCGTGATAAGGATAAGCCGTATCCACATAATTGACACCACTGTCAATGGCTTTTCGCACCAGCTCCTTGGCCTTTGGAATATCCACCTGACTGGCAACGCCATCCACAATTGGCAGGCGCATGGTCCCAAACCCCAGTGCCGATAACATCACATCTGTTTTCCCTAATCTCCGGTACTCCATAACTGCCTCCTTCACTTTCTCGCCGCTTCTGTTTCTTCCTTAATAATAGTTTCTGTTGCGCTGGCGCCAAGGCGGTCGGCCCCGGCTTCCACCATGGCCTTTGCCGTTTCATAGGAACGGATGCCACCGGCCGCTTTGATTTGACAGCGCCCAGCCACCACTTCTTTTAACAGTTTCACATCTTCCACCGTGGCCCCGCCGGTGGAAAAACCTGTGGAAGTCTTTACAAAATCAGCTCCAGCCCGCACGACGCACAAAGCCGCCTGCCGGATTTCTTCCTTCGTCAAATCACAGCATTCTAAAATCACCTTTACCAAAGCCGGTTTTGCCGCTTCCACCACTTGGCGGATGTCCGCCTCCACATCGGCCCATCTGCCTTCCTTTGCCCAGCCGATGTTTTGCACCATATCCACCTCTGCGGCCCCGTTTTTCACTGCTTCTGCCGCTTCCATCGCTTTGATTTGGCTAGTGTTTGCACCCAGAGGGAAACCTACTACGGTGCAAACGGCAACACTGCTTCCTTTTAGTTCTTCTGCCGCCAACGCCACCCAGAGGGGATGAACGCAAACCGACGCTGTCTGCCACAGTTTTGCCTGCGCACAAAGCAGGCGGATATCGGCTGCTGTAGCCGTCGACTTCAAATTGGTATGGTCAATCTTTGCTGCCAAGGTTGCCAAATGCACCACTCCTTTGTCTCGTTTCTTATGATTATACTCCAACTGGGCGTCTGATGAAAAGGGCCTTTACAAGAAATTGTATCACAAATAAAAACTGCATCTCTTTGCCTGCAGCTTCAGAAAAAAAGAAAAGAAGGCCGAACCCCTCAAACCAAAAGGAGTTCGGCCTTTTTTATAAAGAATGTCTTCCGTCAAAGCCTGCTGCCGCATTTTCTTGCTGCACCGGCTTTTCAACGTTTGTCTGCTTATTCTGCCTTTTCTTCCCAAGTCAGCATAACTGTTTTATCCTTTTCACTCCACTGAATCTGTGCATCGGTGAAGCCCATGGCGTTAAGCACGGCCCGCATGGGCAGATAGGTATAGCCGTCTTTGATGACTGCCTGGGTGTCCATGGCAATTTTCTTTCCGTTAACGTCAATTTGTTTTTGTCCCACCTTCACCGAAATCTGGTCCGTATGGGTGCCGTCGCCATCCAAATCTGCCAAAATGATTACCGTTTTGCTGCTGTCATCCCAGGTGATATAGTTATCTTCCACACCAATGGAATTGGATAACGCCCGTAAAGGCAGCATAGTGCGGCCGTTTTCATCAATAAACGGCGCCGCTTCCATGGTCACCATGGCATCGCCATCTACCACATAGTAATTGCCGCCCACCGTAAAAAGTACGGTTTTTTCGGCCATTTCCGGTTCCGTTTCTTTCTGAGACAAATTATAGGAAATGCTGCTGCCTTGGCCATATACCGGCTCAATGGTCAGCACCGGCGCTTCCTCCCCGCTTCCTGTTACGGCAATGCCTTCTGCCAAGATAGTGCCTTCACTGCCTGGTGTAAAACCTGTGGTCTGTACATAAGCAATGCTGGTGTTGTTGGCAAAGGCTTTCACTTCCACCAAGTCTTTATATTTGCCTGTGCCTGTCACCGTCACGCCAGAATCATCAAAGGTATAACCTTTGGATAAGGTCAGCTGGAACAGCCGCCCCTTTGGCATAGAATAGGGATAATGGTCCTCAAAAGAAAGGCTGAAGGTGCCATTCGACTCATTTTCTTTCATTTGAATGGTCATGGCTGGGTAATTGACATGGGCAAACACATAGGTGCCGCCGGAAACAGTGGATTCCTTAGGATCAATGGTGACGGTGGACTGGCCCACGCCGGTGATTCTCGTTTCCAGCGGAATGACGATGTCGTTATTGGCAAAATCAAAGACATCGCCGTCAATTTGCACCATCATGGTTTTATCACTCATCACCTGATAGGTCAGACCATTGGCAAAGGAGCCGGTACCCTCATACAGCCATTCGGCCTGATTTAGTTCCAGGGAAAAATACATATCTTCTGTGGTGTTTTCTTTGCTGGAAATGGTCAATGTCGGCGCATTGCTGCCGGTCAGCTCACTGTCCTCCTTAACCGATCTATCAGTAGAAATTTCGTTTTCGCTGGCAGCAAAGCTGGTCAAGGGCATGGCGCCTGCCATCAAAGCCGCCAACAGACAAATGGTGATGTTTCGTTTCATTTTTTCTCCTCCTTTTTTGTGGTGCTGCCAAAACCGCCGTTTCTTTCCTGGCTCACCTCGTCTTCCCAGGTGATGCCAAAGGGCGTGAAAATCCCCTGCATAAAGCCGGTGCCCTGGGGGATGGCGACGGTTTTGCCTTCTTTGGAATCATTGGTGAGTCTGGCCAGGATATGGCCTTCGTTGTCGCTGAAATAGTAATCCCCGTCAATAATTCCCACCGTGTTGTTTAATTGCAGACGATAGCGAAAGCCCAAGCCGCTTCTGGGATAGCAGGCCAAAAACCAGCCTTCTTCCATCCGCACCCGAATGCCCGTGGGCAGCAGAATGCTTTCCCCTGGCGCCAAGGAAAAAGAAATGGGCGAGAAAAAATCGTACCCTGCCGAGCCTTTTGTGGCTCTTTGCGGCAGACGCAGCGCTTCATAGGCTTCTGCCGCCCCTGCTTCTTCTCCAAAGGCCGCCGTCCAGTCGGCCAGAAATTGCGCCTGGCTCACCAGCGCAAATTGCGCCATGCGCGTCATGCTCCTCCCCCCTTTTTTTCTTTTTATTATAGAAGATTCCATGGCCGAAAACAATGAAATTTCTATGAAGATTTAAGTATTAGGACGAAAAAAAGAACAGAAAGTTCCTCGTCCTTTCGTTTTTCCATAAAAAAACACCGCCCCTCCTTTCTCCCGAGGAAAAAGGGGGGCGGTGCCTTGTCTTCAGCTCAATGGCAGCGGAGCGTGCACTCCAAACTGGTCATTTGCCGCAGGGATTCTATCTCATTCTTTGTTTGCCAAAGCCAAATAAGAATCCAGTCTGTCTTTGGCGTCTTTTTCTGCTTTTTCAAACAGAGCAGCTGCCGTTTCTGGGAATTTGGTCATCAAAGAGGTGTAACGCACTTCGCTCTTCAAGAAATCCTGGAAAGAAGCGGTAGGCACTTTGGAATCCATGATGAATGGGTTCTTGCCTTCTTCTTTCAGTTCTGGATTGAAGCGGTACAGATGCCAGTAACCAGCTGCAACGGCTGCTTTGGCGTGTTCTTGGGCATTGCTCATGCCGCCTTTGATGCCGTGGTTGATACATGGAGCATAAGCAATGATGATGGAAGGACCATCATAAGCTTCGGCTTCGCGGATGGCAGTCAAGGTCTGCTGAGGATCAGCGCCCATGGCTACTTGTGCCACGTATGCATAGCCATAGCTCATGCACATCATGCCCAGGTCTTTCTTTCTGGTCTTCTTACCAGCTGCTGCAAACTGAGCCACAGCAGCAGTAGGAGTTGCTTTGGAGGACTGGCCGCCGGTGTTGGAGTATACTTCGGTATCTACGCAGATGATGTTCACATCTTCGCCGGAAGCGATGACGTGATCCAAACCGCTGTAACCGATGTCGTAAGCCCAGCCGTCGCCGCCAACGATCCACTGAGACTGTTTTACCAAATAGTCTTTGCGGTCGTAGATGGCTTTCAGTTCTGCACTGTCAGCGCCAGCTTGTTCCATAGCTGCAATGAATTTGTCTGCTCTTTCTCTGGTGCCATCGGCTTTCATATAGTTGTCAGCCCATTCGGTTGCAGCTGCTTTCAATTCTGCATTTGCAGTGTTTGCGATCAGTTCATCCACCTGCGCTTTCAACCATTTGCGTACTGCTTTGGTACCCAAGTACATACCATAGCCGTATTCTGCCGTATCTTCGAACAGACCGCAGCCCCAAGCAACGCCGTGGCCGCGTTTGTCGGTGCAGTAAGGAATTTCTGGAGAACCGCCCCAGATATGGGTACAACCGGCAGAGTTTGCAATTCTCATTCTGTTACCAAACAGCTGAGTAATCAGTTTCAAATATGGTGTTTCGCCGCAGCCTGCGCAGGCGCCGCTGAATTCCAGATATGGTCTAAGGAACTGGCTGCCTTTGACCGTTGCTTTCTGCTGTGCAGAAATTTCTTTGTCTTCCACATGGTCGATGGTGTAATCCCATTCTGCCACCATTTTTTCTTTCATTGGAGCAAATGGTTTCATGGTCAACGCCTTGGTTGGGCAGGTCTTTACGCAGACGCCGCATCCCGTACAGTCCATACCGGACAAGGACAGGTGATACTGCATATCGCCAAAGCCGCCCAGCGCTTTCTTCATGGCATAGCCTTCTGGTGCATTGGCTGCTTCGGTTGCATCCAACAAGGTAGGACGGATCACAGCGTGAGGACATACGATGGAGCATCTGTTACACTGTACGCACTTGTCCACATCCCATTCCGGAACGTCGATGGCAATACCGCGTTTTTCCCATTTGGTGTAGGAAGGTTCCCAGCTGCCGTCTTCGTGGCCATTGAAGGCGCTCACAGGCAGGTCGTTGCCTTCCTGACGGCCCATCTTGAACAGTACGTCTTTGAAGAATGCAGGGATGGCTGGATTGTCTTCCTTCGGTGCATCTTCTGCCGTTGCCCAAGAAGCAGGTACGTCGATCTTGCGGATCATTTCGACACCTTTATCGATGGCTGCATTGTTCATGTTTACAATGTCAGCACCTTTGGCGCCATAGGTTTTTTGTACCTGTTCTTTCAAATATTTCAATGCATCTTCCGTTGGGATGATTTTGGAGATGGCAAAGAAGCCAGCTTGCATGATCATGTTGATGCGGCCGCCCAAACCAATTTCTTTTGCAATATCAACGGCATCCAACGTATAGAAGTTTGCTTTTTTCTGTGCAATTTTGCGTTTCAGGTCTGCTGGCAAGTTGGTTTCCAATTCTTCTGGAGACCAGATGGTGTTCAGCAGGAAGCTGCCGCCTTCTTTCAAGTCGCCAATCAGGTCATATTTGTCTACATAAGCCTGGTTGTGGCAAGCGATGAAGTTGGCTGCTTTGATCTGATAAGAACCTTCGATGGTTTTTGGTCCAAAACGCAGGTGAGAGATGGTAACACCGCCGGATTTCTTTGCGTCATAAGCAAAGTAAGCCTGTGCGTTGTAGTCGGT
>CALWLF010000066.1 GCA_944381455.1 uncultured Clostridia bacterium
TGAAAACGGCCACCAGTGTGGGCATCGGGTTATTCATTGCGTTTATCGGGATGCAAAACGCCGGTGTCATTGTGGCAGAGTCTTCGACGCTTGTGGCACTGGGCAATGTAAAATCGGTGCCGGTGGCTTTGGCCCTCATTGGGACGATTTTGACGGTGGTCATGGTCATTCGTAAAATCAAAGGGGCGCTGCTTTGGGGCATTTTGATTACGTATGCTTTGGGCATTGTTTGCCAGTTTGCTGGCATTTATGTGGTGGATGAAGCCAATTTTTCGCTGCTGCCAAGCGGTGTAGTGGCTATGCCGCCATCCATTTTGCCGGTGTTTGGGAAACTGGATCTTTCCAGCGTGTTTTCTTTAGAATTTGTGACGATTATTTTCTCGTTCTTATTTGTGGACTTATTTGATACGCTGGGCACCCTCATTGGCGTTTCTTCCAAAGCCGGTTATTTGGACAAAGATGGCAAGCTGCCCCGCATCAAAGGCGCGCTGATGGCAGACGCCGTAGCCACCACAGCCGGTGCCGTACTGGGTACGTCTACCGTTACCACCTTTGTGGAAAGCGCTTCCGGCGTTACAGACGGAGGCCGCACAGGGTTAACCTCTTTGACAACGGCAGTATTGTTTTTGCTGGCCTTGTTTTTTGCGCCAATCATTACGGCGATCCCCTCTTTTGCCACAACACCGGCGTTAATTACAGTGGGTCTTTTTATGATGGAGTCGGTGATGAAAATCGACTTTAGCGATTATACGGAAGGATTTCCGGCTTTTATTGCCATTTTGATGATGGTGGTTGCTTACAGCATTTCGGAAGGTCTGGTTTTTGGGGTGCTTTCTTATGTGCTGCTGAAATTATTTAGCGGCAGAAGCAAAGAGCTGAATCCGGTTATCATTGTAGTAGCAATTTTGTTTTTCTTAAAATTGATACTCTAAACAAAAACAAGCAAAACGGATGGATCAAAAACGCTGTGCCAAAAGCAGTTTTCCACGAAGAAAGCAAGGGTTTCTTTCTTCTTGGAACTTTTGCCAAAGGCACGGCGTTTTTTGTTGTGGCTTGACTTTCGGCCAAAAACCAGGTAAAATAAATGGGAAATGAAGAAATGACTTTCATACAACTGGCGGAAACAAGTGGAACAAACCACGGGGAGTATGAAAGAGAATGCCGACCGCCTGGGCAAAGATTACAACGTTTGTTTGATTTGCGCAGGGGGCCGGTTTTTTTATTGGCCCCCACAGAAAGGAGCGTTTGAACAATGAAAAGAGCATTATTGAGTGTTTCGGACAAGACGGGCATTGTGGATTTTGCCAAAGAATTGGTTGCTTTGGGGTGGGAGCTGATTTCTACCGGCGGCACCCACAAAACATTGGAACAAGCCGGGATCCCGGTCATTGGCGTTTCTGACATCACCGGGTTTCCCGAATGCCTGGACGGCAGAGTTAAAACATTGCATCCAGCCATCCATGGCGGGCTTTTGGCCATCCGCAGCAACGAAGAACACATGAAACAGCTGGACGAACAGCACATTGACCCCATTGACATGGTGGTGGTAAATCTCTATCCCTTTAAGCAAACCATCTTAAAAGACGGCGTTACCCGGGCAGAGGCCATTGAAAACATTGATATTGGCGGCCCAACCATGATCCGCGCCGCTGCCAAAAACTATCAGGACGTGGCTGTCATCGTAGATCCCAAGGACTATGCCGCCGTATTGGACGAGCTGAAAGAAAATGGGGAAGTCAGCCTGGAAACGAAATTCCGTCTTTCCACCAAAGTGTTTATGCACACGGCCCATTACGACAGCCTCATTGCCGCCTATATGAAAGAACAGGCCGGCATGGACGTATTCACCGATACCTTTACCATGACTTTTGAAAAGGTGCAGGATATGCGCTATGGCGAAAATCCCCACCAAAAAGCTGCATTCTATCGGGAAATCGGCAATACTAAGGGGATGCTGACCAACGCCAAACAGCTGCACGGCAAGGAGCTGTCCTTCAACAACATCAACGACACCAACGGCGCTTTGGAACTGCTCAAAGAATTTGAAGAACCCACCGTTGTGGCCTGCAAGCACGCAAACCCCTGCGGCGTAGGCAGCGCCGAAACCATTTCCGAAGCGTATTTGAAAGCTTATAACAGCGATCCTGTTTCCATCTTTGGCGGCATCATCGTGGCTAACCGCGAAGTGGACAAAAAAATGGCTGAGGAAATTGCCAAAATCTTTGTGGAAATCGTGGTGGCGCCTTCCTTCAGCGCCGATGCCCTGGCTGTGTTAACCCAAAAGAAAAACATCCGTGTGATGGAACTGCCAGACATCTTGACCAAACAGCCAAAAACGGCCGTAGATTTGAAAAAAGTGTCCGGCGGCCTTTTGGTGCAGGAATTGGACAGCACGCTCTTTGACGAAGCCAACTGGAACGTGGTGACGAAAAAAGCACCGACACCAGCAGAAATGGAAGATATGAAATTTGCCTTTAAAATGGTGAAACATACGAAATCCAACGGCATTGCCATTGCCAAAAACAAACAGTCTGTGGGCATTGGCCCAGGCCAGGTAAACCGCATCTGGGCCTGCGAACAGGCCATTGACCATGGTACCAACCACCTGGGCGCCGACGTGGTAAAAGGCGCAAGCTTGGCCAGCGACGCCTTCTTCCCCTTCCCAGACTGTGTGGAAGCCTGCGCCAAGGCCGGCATCACCGCCATCATCCAGCCCGGCGGCTCTGTCAAAGACGAAGAAAGCATTGCCGCCTGCGACAAATATGGCATTGCCATGGTGTTTGTGGGCATGCGCCATTTCAAACACTAAAAGCCATTGTCATGAAATTGTCATGAGATTGTTAGCATAATGTAACAACTGTAAACCGCCTGTCATATTACCCCAAAAGCGTAAGAAAAACGTAAGCTTTGGGACGTGGCAGGCGGTTGTTTTTCGTTTCCAGGCCATGGTAAAATAAAGATAGGAACAGGCAGATGGTTTGGCAAACCAGAATCATACAAAGGGGACGAAAAGGAGGTTGTGCGCATGAAACTCAATTGGAAAAAAGCAATGGCGTTGGCCATGGTTTTGATGATGACAGCATCGGCGTTGCCTTTGACCGCCTGGGCAGGCCCCGGTGAAACTGGCGGAGCGCCAAAGGGACAGTCGGTGCCTATGACACCGCTGGGGCCGGCAAACCCCACTCCCACCACCGGTACGGTGGTTACGGTGACCATAGGAACGGAAACGAAGGAATATGCTTCTTTTGCAGAGGCCATTGCTTCTGTTGCCCCTGGAACGCCGGCGACGATGAAAGTGATGCAGTCGATGGCTTTGACAGAACCCCTGGTTTTTACGGCAGGGCAGCAGATCACCTTTGACTTAAACGGTCATACGTTAGTATCCGCATTGGATCAGGCCGTGTTTCAGGTACCGGCCAATGCCACTTGGGAATTGACCGATAGCAACGGGGGAGGGAAAGGCAGTGTGCAGGCGGCAGAGGGAATCTTGGAAAATGATGGTATGGCTACCATCGCCGGCGGCACCTATGTCAGCGGAAAGAATACGGCGTTGGTAAACGCAGCAGGCGGCATTTTGCACCTGGAAAACATCTCGCTTACGGCAGGCGGCGTTGGCGTGGAGCAAACAGGCGCTACCTTGACCGTGGATGGCAGCACCATCCAGGCCCCTGTGGCTGTGGCAGCAGGGGAAACCACCTTTGGAGCAGATGCCGATGATGCCAGCGACGTGGTGCTTTCTGGCAATTTGGCTGTGACAGGCGGCACGGTGCGCCTTGTGACAGGGCATTATCAGGCGGCTAGCGTGACAGGCGGCGCTTTGACGGTGGAAAACGGCGTCTTTGAAAAGGCCATCACCGTAAACGGCAGCACCTTGACGGCCAAGGGCGGGACTTTTGTGCAGGATATGGAAGCGTATCTGCCGGAAGGCTATGGCCAGATAAAAGATGGAAGCACCTATCAGGTGGGGCCATATACCGATGATACGGCAGCGGCCGCAGGCGCTGAGGTAAAAGATGCGGACGGGAAAACCTATTACAAAACCATCCCAGAGGGCTTGGCGGCAGGCAAAACCAACTTGGCTTTGGTGGCCGATGTAACAGAGGCTGTGACCATCGCCCAGGAAGCCGCCATCCAGAAAAACGGACACATGGCTGTAATCCAAGCCGGAACCAACTTCCATCTGGAAGAAACAGATGCAGCCTATCTGGTGAAAAAAGGCCCGGCCATTCCGGAAGGAACCTATACCATCGTTCCGTACCTGGAAAACGTGGCCGATAATGCCTATACGGAAGACACAGAGCGGAAAGTGGAAAACGTAGCAAAAGATGAAGTGGATGAGAAACTGCCAAGCTATGAGCACTTTACGTTCCAAGAGCTGAGCGTTGATGGAGCGACGTTGTTGGCGTATTACAAAAGAAACACCTATCATGTGGAGTTTAAAGGATACAACGATGTGGTGGCAGGCGGATTTTCCGAAAAATATGAAACCGTCATCCAAACGCCGCAAGCGCCCACCAGGAAAAACTATCGGTTCCGCGGCTGGAGCGACGGCACCACCACCTATGACGCCCAGGCAGACTATACCATCCAGGGCGATGCCACACTGACGGCTCTTTGGAAAAAGAAAAGCAGCGATGACACCGGCAGCCCGCAGTACCAGCCAGCGAAAAAAGACATCCATGTATCGGTGAGCCGAGGCGGCT
>CALWLF010000067.1 GCA_944381455.1 uncultured Clostridia bacterium
TTAGGGAGTGCTATTTGTGTTTTTAACTCAAATAACGCATTTATAATTGAGAATATCCTCAGATGTGATGACTTGGATAAATACGACTGGTGTCATCTAATAGACTTAGAATCAGGGCATCTCAAGGGAAGTGTTCATGAGGTCATCACTTCAAAATGCGGAGATAAAATTGAAACACTGTTTGCCAAAATTATTAAAATGCGGAATCGAATTATTCATAGCTATCGCATTACAAACGCATCTGGCGAACAGACATTGGCGACAAAAGAAAGAGTAAAGGAGGGAAATAGGCAATTTGAGATTACCGAAGAGTACCTCCTTAGCTTTATAGCTCTTAATCAAGAACTTTCTGACATACTGCATAATTTAAGAGGGTATTAAAAAAGAGAGCTAACTGACTAATCAAAATCAGTTAGCTCTCTTTTTATGAATCATGAAAAAGTGTTTCCAAATCGTTGCCACAGAGGACCTTAACCCTTCAAAAACCCAGTCATATCAGGCTTTTCCGTGGCTCTGAAATCATTCGAACTCAATCGTTGCTGGTGGTTTTCCGGTGCAGTCATAAAACACGCGGTTGACCCCTTTAACCTCATTGACAATGCGGTTTGTCACTTTCGAAAGCACTTCCCAAGGCAGGAAAGCAGCATCGGCCGTCATAAAGTCGGAGGTATTGACGGCCCGCAGGGCAATGGCATAGTCATAGGTCCGGAAATCGCCCATGACGCCCACCGAGCGCATATTAGTAAGAGCCGCAAAATATTGCCCCAAGCCTTGATCCAAGCCGGCTTTTGCAATTTCTTCCCGATAGATGGCATCGGCTTCCTGGACAATTTTCACCTTTTCTTCGGTGACTTCGCCAATGATACGGATGCCAAGGCCGGGGCCTGGGAACGGCTGGCGATACACCAGATAGTCGGGGATACCCAATTCCAGCCCCACTTTGCGCACTTCGTCTTTAAAGAGCATCCGCAGTGGCTCCACAATTTCCTTGAAATCTACCACGTCCGGCAACCCCCCCACATTATGATGGGACTTGATCACTGCCGATTGTCCAAGACCGGACTCGATGACGTCTGGATAAATGGTACCCTGCACCAAAAAGTCCACAGCGCCAATTTTCTTTGCTTCTTCTTCAAAGACGCGGATAAATTCGGCGCCAATGATTTTCCGTTTTTGTTCTGGCTCTTCCACGCCTTTGAGCTTATCATAATAACGTTGTTGCGCATTGACGCGGATGAAGTTCAGTTCATAAGAGCCTTCCGGGCCAAAGACGGCTTCCACTTCGTCCCCTTCGTTTTTCCGCAACAGACCATGGTCCACAAACACACAGGTCAGCTGTTTGCCAATGGCTTTGGAAAGCAGCACTGCTGCCACCGAGGAATCCACGCCGCCGGAAAGGGCGCAGAGCACCTTTCCCTGTCCGATTTTTTCTCGCAGCTGGCTGATGGTGCTTTCCACAAAGGAATCCATTTTCCAATCGCCTTTGCAGCCGCAGACATCCATCACAAAGTTGCGCAGCATGGTCATGCCTTCTTGGGTATGCATCACTTCTGGATGGAACTGGGTGGCATACCATTTCTTTTCTGGATAGGCCATGGCAGCCACGGGGCACACCGGGGTGTGAGCCGTCACCGTAAAGCCTTCCGGCGCCTTTGCAATGTAGTCTGTATGGCTCATCCAGCAAACGGTTTTGGACGAAACGCCGGCAAAGAGGGCGTCTTTGGTATCTACTTCCACTTCTGTATGGCCATATTCGCTCACCGGCGCCGTTTCCACCACGCCGCCCAAGGTATAGGCCATCAGCTGGGAACCATAGCAGATACCCAAAATGGGGATGTCCAAATCAAAAATTTCTTTTCCAATATGGGGGGAAGATGGATCATACACGCTGTTGGGGCCGCCGGTGAAGATGATGCCCTTGGGAGAAAGGGCCTTGATTTCTTCCAGCGGCATGGTGTATGGCTTCACTTCGCAATAGACGTTACATTCTCTGACTCTGCGGGCAATGAGCTGATTATACTGTCCGCCAAAGTCCAGCACAATAACAAGTTCATTTTTCATGCCGTCTAGCCTCCGCTTAATATTCTACGCTGTAGTTTGGCGCTTCTTTGGTGATCTGGATGTCGTGAGGATGGCTTTCTCTCAAGCCGGCGCTGGTGATGCGGATGAAGCGGCCGTTTTCTTTCAGTTCCTGGATGGTTCTGGTGCCGCAGTAGCCCATGCCGGCACGCAGGCCGCCCATCAGCTGGAAGATGGAATCTTCCACACTGCCTTTAAATGCGATACGGCCTTCCACGCCTTCTGGCACCAGTTTTTTCTGGTCTTCTTGGAAATAGCGGTCCTTGCTGCCTTGTTCCATGGCGGCAATGGAGCCCATGCCGCGGTATACTTTATATTTTCTGCCCTGGTACAGTTCTGTGCTTCCTGGGCTTTCTTCGCATCCTGCAAAGTAGCTGCCCAGCATGCAAACATCGGCGCCGGCTGCAATGGCTTTTACCACGTCGCCGGAATATTTGATGCCGCCGTCGGCAATGATGGGGATACCGTATGGTTTGGCTGCTTCGGCGCAGTCAAAGACAGCCGTAATCTGCGGCACGCCAATACCGGCAACCACACGGGTGGTACAGATGGAGCCTGGTCCAATGCCCACTTTTACAGCATCGGCGCCGGCTTCAATCAAAGCTACCGTTGCTTCCGCCGTTGCCACGTTGCCGGCGATGAGCTGAATATCTGGATAAGCCTTTTTGATTTTTTTGATGGTTTCCAATACGCCCATGGAATGGCCGTGGGCCGTATCAATGACAATGACGTCCACACAGGCTTTTACCAAAGCGGCAATGCGGTCCAGCACGTCCATAGTAGCGCCAACGGCAGCCCCTACCAGCAGACGGCCATGTTCATCTTTGGCGCTGTTTGGATATTTGATGGCTTTTTCAATGTCTTTGATGGTGATTAACCCTTTCAGATAACCATCTTTATCTACAATAGGCAGTTTTTCAATTTTATGACGGATCAAGATTTCCTGGGCATCTTCCAGTGTGGTGCCTTCTGGGGCCGTAATCAGGTTATCTTTGGTCATGGCGTCTTTGATTTTTTTGTTATGGTCTTTTTCAAAACGGATGTCACGGTTGGTAATGATGCCAACCAGTTTGCCGTCCACCGTAATGGGCACGCCGGAGATATGGAATTTTCCCATCAGCTGGTCTGCTTCATAGACATAGTGGTCTGGAGTCAGCCAGAAAGGATCAATGATAACGCCGTGTTCGGAGCGTTTTACCTTATCCACTTCATCTGCCTGCCGCTCAATGGACATATTTTTATGAATGATGCCAATGCCGCCCTGGCGCGCCATGGCGATGGCCATTTTTGCTTCTGTTACCGTATCCATACCGGCACTCATCACCGGAGCATTCAGCTTGATTTTTTTGGTCAGCCGGGAAGTAATGTCCACATCTCTTGGCAAAACATCGCTTTTGGCTGGAATCAAAAGAACATCATCAAAGGTCAATCCTTCTTTTACAAGCTTGTACATGATTTTCTCTCTCCTTTTCCGTTTTTTTCAGACCGATTTATCTCTTATAACTTTTGCTTATAATTGTGCAATTCTATCAAAAAAAACGCGGCGTGTCAACAAAAAACTTGTTTTTTCTTATGTTAGCACAACCCGTTTTTTTTGACAAGTAAAATAGAACAAAGATACAAAAAAACAAGACAAAATTCAGCGATTGCAACAAGAAGAAAGCCGCATGGTCAAGGAAATTCTGTGCTTTTCTTTCTCCACGGAAAGTACCTTTACCTGCACAACTTCACCAACCGACACCACATCAAAGGGATGGCGGACAAAGGAATCGGAAAGCTGGGAAAGATGCACCAGGCCGTCTTGGTGGACCCCAATGTCCACAAAGGCGCCAAAATCGGTGACATTGCGCACCGTGCCGCTTAACACCATCCCCGGCTCCAAGTCGTCCATGGTCAGCACGTCGGCCCGCAGCAGCACCGGCGGCATACTCTCTCGCATATCCCGGCCCGGTTTTTCCAGCTCGTCTATCATATCTTTCAGTGTCGGTAAGCCAATGTCCAGCTCCTTCGCCAGCTTCGGCAAGTCCACACCGGCGTCACGCAAAGATTTTTTCCCGATTTCTTCCGGTTTTACCTGCATCTTCTGCAATAATTTCTTGGCCGCGTCATAGCTTTCCGGGTGCACCCCGGTTCTATCCAGTGGGTTTTCGCTTTCGGCAATGCGCAAAAAGCCTGCGCACTGCTCATAGGCTTTCGGCCCCAGTTTTTTCACCTTCAGCAATTCCTTGCGGCTATGAAACCGGCCCATTTCTTCCCGGTAGGCCACAATGTTTTTGCTCACCGTTGGAGTAATGCCTGCCACATACTGCAATAACGACGGCGATGCCGTATTCAAATCCACGCCCACAGCATTGACACAGTCTTCCACCACGCCGTCCAAGGCCTCCGTCAAATGTTTTTGGTTCATGTCGTGCTGATATTGGCCCACACCAATGGCCTTTGGCTCAATTTTCACCAATTCTGCCAAAGGATCTTGCAGGCGGCGGCCGATGGAGACGGCGCTGCGCAATGACACATCATACTGGGGAAATTCTTCTGCGGCCAAGGGGCTTGCACTATAGACCGAGGCCCCGGCTTCACTGACGACGGCATATTGCAGCGGCAGATGCCATTTTCCAATGCAGTCGGCCACAAAGCCTTGGGTTTCCCGGCCGCCGGTGCCGTTTCCGATGGCAAACAGTTCCACCTGATACTGCTCCACCAGCCGGCGCAGGATTTTTTCTGCCCCTTTGGTGTCGTTTTTCGGCGGTGTAGGGTAAATGACGGTCGTTTCCAGTGGTTTTCCCGTGCCATCCAGCACGGCCACCTTGCATCCCGTACGCAGCCCCGGATCAATGGCCAAGACAATTTTATCTTTGATGGGCGGCTGTAACAGCAGCTGCTTTAAGTTCTTTCCAAACAGACCAATGGCCGCTTCTTCCGCCTGTTCCGTTACTGTGGCGCGGATTTCCCGCTCCACCGCTGGAAAAAGCAGCCTGGAACACCCATCCCGAAAAGCCGCTTCCACCCATTGGGCCGTGGTGCTGTTTTTGCGGATCAGCCGCTGGAGGAAAAAGGCAATCAGCGCTTCTTTGTCCCCTTCCAGCTTCACCGAAAGGAATTTTTCCTTTTCCCCCCGGTTGATGGCCAGCACCCGGTGGGAAACCACTTTTTTCACCGGCTCTTGAAATTGATAATACATTTCATAAACACTTTTGGCTTCTTCGTCCACCGCCTTGGTTACCAAAAGCCCGTTGTCCCAGAAAAACTGCCGTGCCTTCTGCCGCACCTGGGGCATATCGGTCAGCCGTTCCGCCAAAATGTCCATGGCGCCCTGCAAGGCATCTTCCACCGTGGCAATCCCTGCCTCTTCCGATACAAATTCCACCGCCTTTTTTGCGGCGTTTCCCTGCTGTGCCTCCAAATAATCGGCCAGGGGCGTCAGCCCTTTTTCCATGGCCTTTGCGGCACGGGTGGCCCGTTTTTGCTGATAAGGGCGGTAAATATCTTCCACGGCTGCAAGGGTGACGGCTGCATCCAGGGCCTTTGCCAGTGCATCAGTCCATTTTTCCTGGGCAAGGATCGCCTCTTTCACCGTTTCTTTCCGCTCCTCCAGCTTTTTTAAATAATCCAGCCGCTCTGCCAGGCGGCGCACCGTTTGGTCATCCATGGAGCCGGTTTTTTCTTTCCGGTATCGGGCGATGAAGGGAATGGTGTTTCCCTCCTCCAACAAAGCCACTGTCTGGGATACATACCGAGGCGCCAACTGCAGCTCTTCGGCCAATGTTTTGACAAAATCCATGTTCCGTTCCTTTCTTCTTTCGTTTTATCGTTCAACCCTTTGCCCGGGCAAAGAGGGTGACATTTTTCTGTCCTTGGCTGTCTTCCCAAAGGGTATAACAAGTGATGGTCAGTTCTCCCTGTTCCACTTCTGCCACAGCAAAGGTGGGCTCTTTGGAGCTTCTGGGTTCCGAAATGCTGCCGGGGTTACAAAACAGCAAGCTCCCTTCCCGCTCTAGGCAAGGGCAGTGGGTGTGGCCAAAAAGCACCACATCGGCCGCCCGCTGCCGCCCCCAAAGACTCAGCCGCAGCAGTCCGCTGTGCAGATGAAAGGGGTGGCCATGGGTGAGGGAAAACTTCCGTCCGCCCCAAAGCACATCCTGCTCCAAAGGGGCCGGCTGGTCCCAGTCGTTGTTGCCGGAAACGAGATAAAACTTTTTTTGCGAAAACTCCGCTTGCAGTTTCTTTCCATCTTCCACCAAGTCGCCCAGAAAAAAGACGGTGTTGGCCTCAGCAAAAAGTTCCAGCACAGCTCGGGCCCCGTCCAAGTTGCCATGGGTGTCACTGAGGATCAGTGCTTTCATTCTTCCATCAGCCCTTTCAGCACTTCTTTCATGGCACGAAGGGCTTTGCCCCGGTGGCTGATTTCATTTTTTTCTTCCATGGAAAGCTCTGCCGTACTTTTGCCAAGCTTTGGTAAAAAGAAAATGGGATCATAGCCAAAGCCGTTTTCTCCCTTTCTTTCCCAGCCGATAATGCCTTCCACCGTGCCTCGGGTGGAAAAATGGCGGCCGTCGGCCAAAGTGAGGGAAATGACACTGACAAAGCGGGCCGTCCGCTTTTCTTCGGGTACACCTTCCAACAGATGCAAAATATGGTCGTTTTTCACCTCATAGGGCGTCTCTTCTCCTAAATAACGGGCAGAATATACGCCAGGCGCCTTATCCAGATAATCCACTTCCAGACCACTGTCATCGCTTAAAACGCCAAAGACCGGCTCTCCTGCAAAAAATGGATGCACCTGTGCACCGCTTTCTTTTTGGAGCACTGCTTTTTTCTCTTCCTCCAAAATCACCTGCATCACCGTATCCGACTTGATTTTGGCATTTTCCTCAAAGGTGGTGCCGCTTTCCACAATATCTATCTCCACGCCCATGTCGCCCATCAGCTGCACCTGCGCGCCCAAATCGGCCAGCAAAGCCTGTACTTCTTTCACTTTCCCTTGATTTCCCGTTGCAAAGACCAGTCTCATGATGATTCGTGCCTCCTTTTTCTTCCATTATAACAAAAACAGCCGAAAACGAAAAGGCGTACCGGCTGGATTTTCTTCCACCCGGTACGTCTTGATCGATTACCGATATTGATATTGATTGAGCATATCTGTGATGGCGCTGTAGATGGCATTGGCAATTTTATCCCGGTTGGCCGAAGATTGCAGCACGGCTGCATCGGTGGTGTTGGTCAAAAAGCCGCATTCAATCAAAATGGCCGGTACTGTCGTTTGGTTTAACACAATCAAATCTGTCCGCAAGTCAATGCCGCGGTCTGCCAGGCCGGTGGCAGAAACCATATAGTTTTGCATAAACTGGGCCGCAATCTTGCTGGTCAGTTTGCTGCCTGTTTCATTGGCATGGTTGCAGTAAAGCACTTCTACACCGTTGCCAGACGGGTTTTCTGCCGCATTTTGATGGACAGAAACGAATAAGTCGGCCGACTGATTGGCCATCTGGGCCCGGCTGATGTTGGTGGGGTAGGTGTCACTGTTGCGGGTGACATACACCTTGATGCGGCCGTCTGCTTCAAAGAGCGCCTGGGTGCGCAGAACAATATCCAAGTTCACTTCTTTTTCCGTCATGCCGTTGCCGCTGGTGCCAGGGTCGCTGCCGCCGTGGCCTGCATCCAGCACCACCACCTTGTCATACACTTCTTTGGGGTTGACGAAGGTAATTTCAATGGTGCTGCCGTTGTCTTTGATTTTGGTGGCTAAAATCTGGCTTTCTTTCACCACAAAGCGGGTGTTGCCATTGCTGTCGTTATCCACCACAATGCTTTGCACATAGCCGTCTCCGGCGGCAATGGTGCCATAGCCATAGGTGGAGCGGTAGTTGCCGTTTAAGGTCAACACATACTGTCCGCTTAGATACTGATCACTTTCTGAAATGCTGTTGGCAGAAATGCCGTCTGCATTTTTCAGCGTCAGCACATGATTTTGACTATCATAGCTCATGTTGTCCAACGTGGATTTATTGACTGTCACCACCAAACTGTTGCCGCTGCTTGCCGTGGAAAAGCTGACCATCCGGTTCAAATCCAGCACAATACGGCAAGTGGTGGTATTATACATGGAAACCCTGGCCTGGGATACATAGTTGAGCGATTCGGTATAGGTGCTTTGCAGTTGATGGGTGGCATTGGGAATATCAATGACCAGCCGGTCGGGGCTGCCCATCAGCTGCACATTGGCAGCCGGAGCAGAAGAACCGGTGATGGTGATAATATCACTGCTTCCGCTTTCTTCCATGGAAAAACCGGTGATATGGTTCGACTCGAAAGAGATGACAATGCTTTTCTTATCTGTGCTCAATGTGGCCGAATAGCCGGCGCCGGCAGAGATATCAAAGACCACCCGGGCAATGCGTTCTGGTGTGGTTTGGTTTTGGGCCGAGCGGATGGAGGTGACAATGGCGCTGTTGGTATTTGTGATATTGCTGTTGGAAATGCCGTTATTGGCGTTATAAACATCCACGACAATGCGGTCTTGATCCAGCAGAAAACAGTCGTATTTTTCAATGGTCCCACTGCAGTTGACAGAAAAACTCTGTTTTGCCGTAGCAGAAGAAGGCACTGTCACAGACTGCACCGTAATGGGGCTTGTAGCCGTCACAGTGCCTGTGGCGCCCTGCGAAGTGCTGCCAGAATTGTTTTGGGAAGAGCTTTCGCTGCCAGATGGCGTCTGGGGCTTATGGTCTGCATCATAAACAGAAACAGTGCGGGTGGCATCGTCCCATCCCACCGTACAGGAAAAAGCCTCCAGCGCTGCTCTGGCAGGAATCATGGTACGGTCGTTGATGATTTTTGCCGGCACGTCCATGGTAAATTCCAAGCCGTTGATGAGCCCTGTGCTGCTGTCGATTTTCAATACTTCCAGCTGGTTGTCCAGCGTAACATATACTTCTTGGGAAGCGGCATTCCAAACCACTTCTGCTCCCAATTTTTCAAAAATAGCCCGCACTGGCACCAGGGTGCGGTCGTTGACAATAACCGGCGGCATATCCAAGCCAGTCAGCGCTTCTCCGTTTACCGTAATATGTACTTCTTCTGCCTGATAATGGTGCATAGTGCCATCATAAAACAGCTGCATATCCACCATGGCGCCAAAAGCTTGCAACGGCCACTGCGCAAACAGGCAAAACATCAGCGCAAAAAGCCCTTGTTTCCATCTTTTTTTCATATTCTCACTCACTTTCTATTCTGTCATCGTGCCTTCCAAGCAGTCTTATGTCTCTTTTTCTCGAAAAACATTTTTTATTATAACAAAAAAATCTTTGCCTGTGTACCCCCTCTCTTTTTTGCAATCAAACTGTAATAAAT
Organism: uncultured Clostridia bacterium; assembly: GCA_944381455.1. GTDB lineage: Bacteria > Bacillota > Clostridia > Lachnospirales > Anaerotignaceae > Neoanaerotignum. Next base: position 9,430 of record CALWLF010000067.1, read on the forward strand.
TTTTACGAATTGCACATCATAAAGAAAAAACAGGAGGATTCGATATGAACAAACTTTGCCCCCATCCATGTCTTCACCGGCAAAAAGAAGGCTGTGCCCTCCATCAGATGCCGCCTTCCACCGAGCCGCCCAAAGAAGTTTCCTGCCCTTACTATGAAAAAACAGCGCTTTCTTCCCTCTCTCATCAGCACAGAAGCTGATCTCTCCTTTCTGCCTCTGCTGCTCCGCCCTCTGCCCCATGAAAAAAAATAGAAAAAAAAAAGAAAAAAAGCTTGACGAATAAAAAAAAAGCTGGTATGATAGCTTTGTTGTCAAACAAAAGACTTCCACATGCGGATGTGGCGGAATTGGCAGACGCGCTAGATTCAGGTTCTAGTGAGGGTTAACTTCGTGCAGGTTCAAGTCCTGTCATCCGCACTGAAAAACCTCGGAACATTAGTTCCGAGGTTTTTTCTTTCTTTCGATGCTTTCCCGCTTTACACAAGCAAATTGCAGTTGACAAACGGGCCACCCGGTGGCAAACTTATCTATGAAGAGATCCCGGTCATATGAATTGTCAAATTTCCGCCTATGCCGGGGGGCAAAAGGAGTTTTCTTTTTGAATATCGGCCTTTTTACAGATACTTATTTCCCACAACTCAACGGCGTTGCTGCCTCCACAGCCACATTGGCTGCCCAGCTGCGCGCCCTGGGGCATACGGTCTATATTTTCACCCCTTCTGATCCCCATATGGATGACGCGGATCCTTGGGTGATTCATATGCCCAGTATGCCCTGCGTCTTTATCCAGCAGTATCGGGTTGGCCTGGCCTACTCGCCCCATGTGCTGGCCAAAATTGCCAGTTTGAAGCTGGACATTGTCCATACCCAGACGGAATTTTCTTTGGGTATGTTTGGCAAAACATATTCCAAGCTGGGTGACATTCCCATGGTACATACCTACCATACCATGTATGAAGATTATGTCCATTACATTGTCAACGGCGCCCTCATTTCCCGCTCCATGGCCCATCGGTTCAGCCGTATGTTCTGCAACTTTGCCCGCCATGTCATTGCGCCCACAGAAAAAGTGCGCCAGTCGCTGCTGGAATACGGCGTAACAAAACCCATCCATGTCATCCCCACCGGCATTGACGTTTCCCGGTTTTTGCCGGAGCAGTATACAGAAGAAGAAGTGACCGCGGCCCGGGCCGAGTTTGGCTTAGCCAAAGACCATTTTGTTGTTTTGGTTTTGGGGCGCGTCACCAAAGAAAAGAGCATTGATGTGGTGTTGGAGGCCATGCCTGCTTTATTTTCCAAGCACGAAAATGCCCGGCTGCTGCTGGTGGGCGATGGCCAATACCGTCCTCAGCTGGAGGAACAGGCCAAAACTCTTGGCATCAGCGACAAGGTGATTTTCGGCGGCTTTCGCCCTTGGGAAAACATTGGCCTTTACTATCAAGCGGGCGATGTTTTTGTCAGCGCCTCCCAATCGGAAACCCAGGGACTGACCTTTGTGGAAGCCATGGCTGCCGGCCTTCCCGTTGTGGCCCGGGATGACCTTTGTATCCGCGGCGTGGTGGAAGATGGAACGACAGGGCTTTTGTTTACCACAACAGAGGGGCTCTCCTCTCGCCTAGAGCAGCTGATGGAAAATAAAGACCTGGCCCATGCCCTTTCAGAAAACGGAAAAGCCAAGGCCGCTTCCCTTTCTGCCGAAGCCTTTGGCCGCCATGTGGAAGCGCTGTATCAAACGGTCATTGCCGATTGGAACAGCCGCTATGTCAAAGCCGACTATGCCGACTGGTTTGAGCATATTCTGCACAAACACCACCGTCTGCGCCGTCTGGCCGCCTATGAACTGATGCGGCTCAAACACAGCCGCCACCGCCAGCACCTGGCCCTAACGCCCATGGCAGTGCGGCCGAAAAAACGAAAAGAAACAAAACAGGAGGAAGAAAACGTATGATCGCAGATAAAATGAAATCTTTTGTAGCCGGAAGCTCTGTCATCCGGGCCATGTTTGAAGAAGGAAAGAAACTGGCTGCCATTTACGGCAAAGAAAATGTCTATGACTTTAGCCTCGGCAACCCAAGCCTGGAAGCACCTGCCTCTGTCAAAGAAGCAGCCATTTCCATTCTCCAAAACACGGCTCCCAATGACCTGCACGGCTATCCCAATAACGCTGGTTTTGAAGATGTACGCGAAGCCTTGGCCCAACAGACCAACCGCCTTCATCACACCAGCTATACCAAAGACAACTTTGTTATGACCGTCGGCGCCGCCGCTGCCATGAACATCATCTTTAAATCCATTTTAAACCCCGGCGACGAAGTCATTGTCTTTGCTCCTTATTTCAGCGAATATAAAGCCTATGTGGGTAACTACGACGGTGTTTTGGTGGAAGTGCAGCCAGACATCACCACCTTCCAGCCCAACATGGAAGAATTTGAACAGAAAGTGACAGCCAAAACAAAGGCCGTCATCATCAACACCCCCAATAACCCCACCGGCGTCATCTATTCTGCCGAAACCTTAACCAAAATCGGCGCCATTTTGACCAAAAAACAAGAAGAAATCGGCCACCCCATTTATTTAGTCAGCGATGAACCCTATCGGGAACTGTTCTATGGCGATTTTGACATCCCCTTTGTGCCAGATTTCTTCCCCAATACCTTCATTGCCTATTCCTACAGCAAGAGCCTTTCTCTGCCCGGCGAACGCATTGGCCATGTAACGGTACACAGCGAAGCAGACGGCTTTGACGACATCGTCAGCGCCTTGACTGTGGCCAACCGCATCTCCGGCTTTGTCAATGCCCCAACCCTGTGGCAGAAAGTGATTCCTTTTGTGATGGATGAAAAAGTAAATATTGATGTTTACCGCAAAAACAGAGACGATTTGTACAACATGATGATCGAACTGGGCTATACCTGTGTCAAACCTGACGGGGCCTTCTACCTCTTCCCCCAGTCTCTGATTCCAGACGACAAAGCATTTTGTGAAGCCGCCAAAGAATTTCGGCTTTTGCTGGTGCCAGGCAGCTCCTTTGGCTGCCCCGGCCACTTCCGTATGGCTTACTGTGTGGAAAACGCCACCATCCAAAACGCCAGAGAAAGCCTGCGCCTGCTGAAAGAAAAATATACCAAAGAATAAGGAGGGACCTGCTGTGGCACAACCCTGGTCCGATAAACTGCGTCCGGTCATTCCCTATGTGCCGGGCGAACAGAGCAAAAACCCAAACATCGTAAAGCTCAATGCCAACGAAAACCCTTATCCGCCTTCTCCCAAGGCCATGGAGGCCATTGGGCAGTTTGACTGTTCCAAGTTAAACCTCTACCCCAGCATCACCTCTGCCCCTTTGGTGGAGGCTTTGGCAAACTATCATCATCTTTTGCCGGAGCAGGTGTTTGTGGGCAATGGCTCTGACGATGTACTGGCTCTTTGCTTTTTGTCCTTTTTCCATAGCAATGTCCCCATTTTCTTTCCGGATATTACCTATTCCTTTTATCCCGTATGGTGCGGGCTCTTTGAGATTCCCTACCGGCAGATTCCTCTCGATGACAATTTTCGGATCTGCCCCCGGGATTATGACGCACCCAACGGCGGCGTCATTTTGCCAAACCCCAACGCCCCCACAGGCATTTCCGAAGGCCGCGCCTTTTTAGAAGACCTGCTGGCCCACAACCAGGACGTGATTGTGATTGTGGATGAGGCCTATGTGGATTTTGGCGGCTACAGCGCAGTGGAATTGATTGACCAATACGACAATTTGGTGGTGGTGCATACTTTCTCCAAGTCCCGTTCTTTGGCCGGGCTTCGGGTGGGGGCTGCCTTTGCCTCGGCGCCGTTAATTGCACAGTTAAACGCCGTCAAAAACAGCTATAACTCCTATCCCCTGGACTCCATCGCCCTGGCGGCCGCCACGGCATCCATTGGCGATGAAGCTTATTTCCGCGCCACACTGAAAAAAGTGATGGATACGAGAGAAAAAACAGCCAAGGCGTTGGAAGAACTGGGTTTTGTGGTCTATCCTTCCCACTCCAACTTCTTGTTTGTCACCCATCCAGAAAAAACGGCGGAAGAAATCTTTCTGGCCTGCAAAGAACAAAACTTGTTCATCCGCTATTTCAAATTGCCGCGGATTGAAAACCATCTGCGCATCACCATCGGCACCGATGAACAGATGGACCAGTTACTGGCATTTTTACGCACCTATTTGCGGCCATAACTTCCATGAAAACCCAACATGCTTTTTCAAGCAAAAAACAGCTGGAACCCTCAAAGCACAAGGATTCCAGCTGTTTTCTTTTGCTGTTTTTCTTAGGAAACCATGATTCAAACCTTCTGTTTTCTTTCGTCACATCAGGAAGATGGCCACAATGGTGGTCACCACAAGTCCCGTCAGCACCGGCACCAGATTTTTTCTAGCCAAGTCTGCCGGTTTGACGCCGCAGATGGCTGCCACAGGGATAACACCCCAAGGAATGATGGTGCCGCCGCCCACCCAAACGGTGGCAATTTGGCCCAAAGCGGCCAACGTGGCCGTATCAATGTTGCCGCCCACAGAAAACGTCTGAGCAATGGAGCCCACCAGAGGCAGGCCGGAAAAACCAGAGCCGTCCAAACCGGTGATCATACCAATGCCCGTTTCCACCACAGCGATGGATACTTTATTCATGGAAATATGTTCGGCAATGAACATACCAATATCGTTCAATAACCCGGTGGCGTTTTCCCCCAATACGTTTTGTGCAAAGGACTCGCTGCCCATAAAGAAGAAGGCAGCAATGACAATGACCGGTGCAAAAATACGAATGGCAAAAATAAACCCGTCTTTTAAGTAATCGGTGCTCCTCTCCAGCGCCTCGCCCAGGCCCACGTCACAAATGGTCACAATGCACATCAAAATCAGTGCCGTCCCGGCCACCAAGGCCGTGGCGTCGCCGCCTGTGATGCCATAGCGAATCATCATCACCACATCCAGCAAAAATGCAGCCGAAATCAGCACTGCCATCACTTTGCTTAAGCCTGGTTTTGCAATTTCCCGTTCCACCTGGTCCACTTCCATGGCTTCGGTCACTGGGTTCATTTTCAAGTCTTTCTTCATCATGATAAACGAAACCGTTATGGTCGTCACCGACATCACAGCCCACAGCGGCACCGATGCCCGCATCACATCCGTCACCGAAATGCCGGCGGCCGTTGCCGAAATGGCCGGCGCACCCTGGATGAAAAAGTCAGAAGAAAGCCCAGCCCCATGGCCAAAAATATTCATGGCCACGGCCGCCCAAATGGCCGATAACCCCACCTGGGAAGCCACTGGCAGCAGCAGCGCCCCAATGAGGGCCACAGCCGGCGAAGGCCAAATCAGCCAAGAAACAATCAGCATGGCAAGACCAATGCCAAAAAACGCCCTGTTTTTCGTCTTGATGACACTGCGCACCGGCCGAATCATGGCTTCGTCTGCACCAATGGCAATCATGGAACGGCTCATGGCCACCACCACAGCAATGACGATAATAATGCTCAACAGTTCCACACAAGAAGCAATCAGCGCATTATTTAAAATCTGCACTGCCTTTAGCACACTGTGAGAATAACCATATCCAATCAGCAGTATCCCCAGGATGCAAGGAATGACAATTTCTTTTTTGAAGATCATGGCCGTTAAAATCAAAATGGTCATGACAATATAGATATAGTGGAGGGACGTCAATGTGGTCATATTACTGCCCCCCCTTTGGTGCAAATACCTGATACAAACCAGCTTCTTTTACCCGGTTTGTAATGGCTGTTACATCAGTATCATACAACCCCAGTTCTTTCATGTGTTCAAACAACGTCGAACCGGAGAACGTATATTTCAGCCCCATGCCTTTTTCTGTCGCCATCTGTTCTTTGACATAGGCGATGGCTTCGCCGATGGCTGTTTTTCTGGACAGTTCCAAAAGCGGCTCCCCTTTGGCCCATTGCACAGCGTTGTAACCGGCCAAAACGCCTGTCACAATGGCTTCTGTGTGGCCCACCAAAAGACCGGCTTTTTCCCCGCCGCCAAAGAGGTTATCCACCCCTTCAATTTGCAAGCAGTTATCCCGTGGCGCCATAGCAAAATACCGCATGGAGTTGCCTTTGCCGCCGGCATAAGGATCTTCATAGCGGGCATTTTCAAAGCCGGCAATCCGGCGCAGTTTTTCCATGGGGTAATAAGGCGTCATCAGTTTAGCATGGCCCGTATCCAGCAAAACCACATTTTCTGCAAATTCTTTTAAGGCATACTGCTGGCAGGCTTTCACGGAAAGATGGTTTTCCATCAATTCTTCCGGCAGCGGCACCACCACAACGCCTGTTTCGTTCAGCTGTTTTTGAATGTCTTCCGACAACGATTCTTTATAGAGCTTGCAGCTGCCGCTCATAGCCCCCACAGAACCATCGGCTTTTTTGCCGATTTGTTCGCTTACGCCGCAAAGACCGGCCAGACTCACCCGGCCGCCAAAGCTTGGACAGCGCAGCACACACATGGCGCAGCCATTGCCATATTTGGAACAGTTATTCATAGGCCCTGCCGTACCAGTGGCGTCCACAAACACGTCTCCGGCATAAACATCGCCTTTTTCTGTTTCCACGGCTTTGATGCGGCTGCCATCCATCTGCACTTTGGTCACTCTGGCCTGATAGCAAATGGTTACACCCAATGTTTCCAAGAAACGGGCAATGGCGCCAGGGGTTTTGCCAATGTCATACAAATCGGCATGGGCATGGCCTGGAAACGAGATATTTTTGTGGCGGAGATTTTGTTCAATGGTCTCAAAAATGCCGCCGCCGCCCATGGCAATCATTTCTTCCGTTGCGGTAAAACGGCCATTGTTGCGCATAATACCGCCCACCAAACCAGTCCCAAGCAACATGTCGGTTCTCTCCAGCAACGTCACCTTTGCCCCTTGGGTTGCTGCTTCATAGGCTGCTGCACAACCGGCCCAGCCGCCGCCTGCAATTACTACCTGTGTCATTTTTTCTTCCTCCTGCCTCTTTCTTTCCACTTCCACTCCGGCACAGGAATGCCGTTTTGTTTTAAAATTTCCTGCGCTGCCTGTCTAGCGTAAGCGCAATAGGTTTCCACTTCCCGATATTCTTCCCAGCTGCTGATCAGATAAAAGGTGTCAGTCAAATAGACGCCGGGCTTTGGCCCCTTAAACCGGATAATCATATCCCGCAGGGCTTCCACATCGGGCTTTGCACCTTTTTCATCTTTGGTATTCAAATACAGCTGCAAGTTTTTCTTCAGGTCAAACAAGAACTGCCCAATTTTGCTGCTGACCACCTTATACTTTAAGTCTTCTTCCTCTTCAAAGGTGTTTGCTTTATATTCTATGAGCCAATCTTCTGGATGCACCACCAAAGTGCAGTTTGGGCTGATCTTTTCCCGAAATTCATCATTGACAAATCGTTTGTTGTAAGGCAAAGCACACAACCTCCCTTCTAGATTCCTTTTCCACGGACGCGAAAAAAGCGGAGAAGCCATCAAGTGCCCTGTTTTTTTCATCAGGACACAAGTCTTCCCGCTTTTTACACTTAGTTTTTGCGCATGCTCTGGGTTGCCAG
>CALWLF010000068.1 GCA_944381455.1 uncultured Clostridia bacterium
CGGCGGCTGTAACCGGCGGGGCCGTGGGCGCCATGACCGTTGCCATGCAAAAAGGGATTGCCCGCGGTATTTTCTCCAATGAATCTGGCCTTGGTTCTGCCCCCATTGCAGCGGCAGCAGCCCAGACAAAAGAGCCGGTGCGCCAGGGCTTGGTGAGCATGACTGGTACGTTTATTGACACCATTATTATTTGTACCATGACTGGTCTTTCTATCGTTATTACCGGCGCTTGGCAGGTGGAAGGGCTGGAAGGCGTTTCTGTCACCAATTATGCATTCCAGCAGGGCTTGCCCTTTAGCGGCACCGTTTCGGCCTGCATTTTGATGCTTTGCTTGGTGTTCTTTGCCTTCACCACCATTTTGGGATGGGATTATTATTCAGAACGGTGCTTGGAATATCTTTCCAAAGGCAGCAAAACGGCCATCCAGGTGTTCCGTTGGATCTTCATTTTGGCTATCTTCATTGGTCCGTATATGACAGTGGAAGCCGTTTGGACCATTGCCGATATTTTTAACGGCGCCATGGCGTTTCCAAACTTGGTAGCCCTCTTCGCCTTAAATGGTGTGGTTGTGGCAGAAACCAAAAGCTATTTTGCAAGACATCGGTAAAAAAGAAAAAAGCCCCAGTGTCCAAAACACTGGGGTTCTTTTTATTTCTCTTCTTGAATGAGCATCAGCAGAAAAATCAGGAAAAACAGGGCGCTGGAGAGAAACACCGATTGTTCTCCCAAGGCCTGAGAGGCAAAGTAGCTGCAAATGGCACCCAGCATAAAGCAGAGCAAAATGCCATAATATTGGGCGGCTTTTTTGCGCCGCTGGGGTTGATGATCGCGGATGGAATAAAACAAATGCTCAGTGGCGGTGCGGAAGTTTCCGGTGCACATGGTGGAAACGTAAGTGTTGCCATGGAATTTGCGAAAACTTTGCATTTGCATGGCCGAGATAAAAGAGGTGGCTGTGGTGGCCAGCACATCCCAGCGGTCGCCGGGAAGAAATCCAACCAAAAGCAGCAAAAGGCCATTGGCCAGCACAATCCGCTGCCGCCAGTGGATGCTGGGGTGTTCCCGATAGGTGCAGCGCACCCATTCGGCCACCATCAGCCCACAGCCAAAGGCCAAAATGGGGATGCAATAACGGCTTAGATTTTGCCAGTTGCCCTGGGCAATGTTCAAAGCGGCCATGAGGATATTGGCCGTCTGGGCATAGGAAAAAACTTGGCCCCGGTTTAAATAGGTATAGCAGTCGATGAAGCCGCCGGTAAACATCAGCAAAAGACAGAGCAAATATGTATCAGAAACTTGATGTTTGATTTTCATGATGACACCCCTTCTTTTTTTCAACAGCAGAATCTTCTCCTGCCAAAATGAACAGCCCAATGCCAGTTAGCACAACCAAACCGCCAACTATGGCACCCCAAGTAGGAACTTGATGGAACAAAAGGAAAAACAATGTGGTGGAAAAAATAGGTTCCGAAAGTTTGGCTGTGGAGACATAAGCGGCACTGACATATTTTAGGCCCCAGGAGAAAATGCTGTGGCCTAACATGGTGCAGCAAATGGCCAAGCCAAAGCCGGCAGCCAAATTGGAAGGCGGATAGCCAAACAATGGCGTTTTGGTGGCGATGCAAAACAATGCAGCAGAGAGGGAACAAGCCAAGTAAACAAAAAAGGTATAGATTGTGGTGGAAATTTCTTTTCGGCACCACATTCCCAATAAAGTGTAGATGGACATGGTAAAAGCGCCGCTGAGGGCTAGAAAATTACCCAGCAGCGGTTTTGTGCCGTTGGAGGTATCTCCCAAAGCAATGATTGCACTGCCCAAAAAAGCCAGAACAATGCCCCACCAGGCGCGGCGGGGAATTTTTTGGCCCAGCAGGAAAAATAATGCTGCCGCTACAAAAAACACTTCCATGTTCACAAAGATGCCGCTGGCTGACACGCTGGTGTAAGAGAGGCTGGCAAAATAGCATGAAAAATGGACAAACAAAGAAATACCGCTGAGCAGGGACAAAAACAGCGTTTTCCGTGACAGCCCGGAAAGTTCTTTTCGATGGCGATAGAGCAGCGGCAGCAGGCAGATGGTGGCAATGCCTGTACGGTAAAAAACGAGCACAGCCGGCAGGACCGTGGTGAATTTTACAAAGACACAGGAAAAAGAAGTGCCGATGACGCCGCATAGGATGATGAGTTTTTTCCAAAATTGGTTCATTTGTTTTCTCCAAAATACTGATTGAAATGGTTTCTTTTCTTAGTAGCGTATCATTCTCAAGGATATTTGTCAAAGTGATTTTGCCAAATAATTGTAATAGAATTTTTAGAAAAGAAAGAAGCCAAGGGCCGAATTTTGTGGTAAAATAAAAAAGATGGAGGTGCTTAGGCGTGGATGCAGAACAAATGGCGCAGATCAAACAGAAGATGGACCAGGTGGCAAAAGAAATTTTGCACACGGCAAGAAGCCGGCTGCTGCTTTCGCTGCCGTTTCTTGGGACGGCCATTGGAAGGCTTGGGTTTTTCAATGACGACTTGGTGTTTGCCTTGGCCACCAACGGCCAGCGGCTTTATGTTTCTTCCCCTTGGGCCATCGAGACCTACCGAAAAGAACCACAGGCCGTCAGCCGCGCCTTGCTCCACAGCGTGCTTCACTGCATTTTTCAGCATCCCTTCGTGGCGGCCAACCGCAATCAGCAGGCTTGGAATGTGGCCTGCGACATTGCTGTGGAAGCAGCCATCAATGCCATGGGGTTGGAAGAAGTGGATTGCAACGGGGTGCAGTATCAAACCTTTGTGCTGCAAATGCTCAAAAGCAAATGCAAGACGCTGACGGCAGAGGCCATCTACCGTTATTTTCTGGACCAGAACTATGGCGAAGCAGAGTATCAGCGCATGGGCGAGCATTTTTGCCGGGACAGCCATGTGCTTTGGTGGCCCGAAGAGGAGAACGAAGCGCCAAAGGGAGAGCACCAAACAGGCGAGGAAACGCCCATGGTGGATATGGAAGCGCTGAAAAAAGAATGGGAAGAACTGACCAAGATGCTGGATGTGGACTTGGAGACGCTTTCCAAAGAAAAGCAGAAAAACGATGTGCTGACCCAAAACCTCAAAAGCCTCACCAGGGACCGGTATGACTATCGGGAGTTTTTGCGGAAATTTGCCATCCGCGGCGAGGACCTGCGGATCAACGATGATGAGTTTGATTATGTTTATTATACTTACGGCCTGCGCCAGTATGGCAATATGCCCCTGGTGGAGCCGTTGGAATATAAAGAGATTCAAAAAATCAGTGACTTTGTCATTGCCATCGATACATCCGGCAGTGTGCAGGGAGCGCTGGTGCAGCGGTTTTTGGATAAAACCTATTCCATTTTACATATGGAAGAAAGCTTTTTTAAAAAGATCAATTTGCGCATCCTTCTTTGTGACGACCAGATTCAGGATGTGGCAACCATCTATTCCCAAGAAGACTTTGAGCGGTATCTGAAAGGATTGCAACTGAAAGGCTTTGGCGGCACCGATTTTCGCCCGGTGTTTGAACAGGTGGAAGCGTGGATCGAAGAAAAGGAATTTGCAAATTTAAAGGGTTTGATTTATTTCACTGACGGCTATGGCCGCTATCCTGACAAAAGCCCTTCCTTCGATGCGGCCTTTGTCTATTTGGGCTATGATCCCGACCGGCCGCCGACGCCATCGTGGGCGATGAAATTGATATTGGATGAGGAGCAGTTGACGGAGGATTTGAAATGAACATCAAAGAGGCAAAACAAGAAGTGGAACGGACGGTGCGCGCCTATTTATCCAAAGACGCCTATGGAGATTACCGGGTGGATGTGGTGCATCAGCGGCCGGTGCTGCTCATTGGTGCGCCGGGCATTGGCAAGACGGCCATTATGCAGCAAATTGCCCAGGAAATGGGCATTGGTTTGGTCAGCTATTCCATGACACACCACACCAGACAAAGTGCCATCGGTCTGCCATATATTGAAAAGAAACTGTACGACGGAAAGGAATATGCCGTCAGCGACTATACCATGAGCGAAATCATTTCTTCCGTCTATGCTTATATGGAAGAGACAGGGTTAAAGGAAGGAATTTTGTTTTTGGACGAAATCAACTGTGTTTCCGAAACCCTTTCGCCGGCCATGCTGCAATTTTTGCAGTATAAAACCTTTGGCAATCACCCGGTGCCCAAAGGATGGGTCATTGTGACGGCCGGAAACCCGCCCCAGTACAACAAAAGCGTGCGGGAGTTTGACGTGGCGACGCTGGACCGGGTGAAAAAAATGGAGGTGGAGCCGGATTTTTCCGTTTGGAAAGAATACGCCAAGCGAAACGGAGTGCATCCGGCGGTGATTACTTATCTGGAAGTGAAGCCCAGCCAGTTTTATGTGGTGGAAAGCACCATCGACGGCAAGGCCTTTGTGACGGCCAGAGGCTGGGAAGACTTATCCCAAATGATGCAGCTGTATGAAGAAATGGGCGAGCCCGTTGATGAAGGGCTTTGTCTGCAATATTTGCAGCATACGGCGGTGGCCAAAGAATTTGCGCTCTATTATCAGCTGTACAAAAAATATCGTTCTGATTATCAAGTGCTGGATATTTTGGAGGGCAACTATGGCGAAGATGTGGTTAAACGCGCCAAAGAAGCCCGGTTTGACGAGCGGGTGACGCTGCTTTCGCTGCTGACAGATGCAGTGATTTGCGGCATGAAAGAAACCCTTGGGGCAGAGCAGGATGTGGAGGCGCTTTATGAGCAGCTGAAGCTGTTAAAAGCCCAATCGGTGGAAGCAGAAGAGCCCCAGCCTTTGGCCGAGGTATTAAAATCCCTTTTGGATATGCGCAAAAAAGAATTTGAACTGCGCCGGGAAAAAGGGCTGCTTTCTGCCGATGCCGCCCGCACAGCCAGAAAAGTCATTGATGATTTGGAGCGGGATTTGGTGCTTTTGGCGCAAAAAGGCAGCCTGGACAACAAAAAAGCCTTCCAGCTTTTGAAAAAGGACTTCGATAAGAAAGTGAAGGCCCTGGAAGAGCAGGCCCAAAAGACCAAAGAGCAGATGGAAGAAATGTTTGGCTTTGTGGAAACGGTCTTTGGCAAGGAGCAGGAGATGCTGCTTTTGGTGACAGAGATGACGTCCAACTATTTCAGCTCTCGGTTTATTGCCAAATACGGCGCCGACAAATATTACGAAAACAACCGGGATTTGCTGTTTTATGAACGAGGCAAAGATATTTTAAAAGAAATCAGTCTATTGGATGGGATGATGCAATAAATGTTTTTGTATGAAGAAGCAACGCAGACCATCACCGGCTGGGAAGGAGAGATGCCCAGCATCCTGGTGGTTCCGGCGGTGCTGGAGGGAAAACAAGTGCGCCGCATTGGCCACAGCGCCTTTTTTGGTGCAGAGAAACTGCAAGAGGTGACGGTGGAAGAGGGCATCACGTCTTTGGGCAGCTATTGTTTCAGCAAATGCGAAGAACTTTTGACGCTGCACCTGCCCGATTCGTTGGAACGATTGGAAGAAGGCGCCTTTTTGGGCTGCAGCCGCCTGGAAGCCATGGAAATCCCTGGGGGTTGCCAGCTGGTGGGCGACAAAGCCTTTTGCTGGTGTTCGGCGGCCAAGACGCTGACCTTTGCACCTTTGCAACAGGAGATGGAAATTGGCGTGGGCGCCTTTTCCTTTTGCTCCCAGGTGGAAAGGATTGTCTTTCCGGAAGGGTTGAAAAAAATTGGCCGTGGCGCCTTTTCTGTCTGCGGTGCGCTGGAACAGGTGGTTCTTCCGGCATCGCTGAGGGAGTTGGACAGTCAATGCTTTGAAGCCTGCGGCGCTTTGGCCCAGGTTTCGCTGCAAGAAGGTCTTTGGCGTATTGGCAGCTGGGCTTTTCGAGAATGCAAAAGCTTGCAGGCGCTGGATGTGCCAAAGACGGTGACGGCGGTGGAAGAAGGGGCCTTTTTGGGCTGTGTGGAACTGCGCAGCATCCGTTTGCCAGACGGCGTGACAGAGATTAGCGATTGGCTCTTTGGCAAGTGCCGCAATTTGGTGCATCTGGAATTGCCGCCAAAGATCAAACGGGTGGGCAGTTTTGCCTTCAGCCGCTGCCGGCAGCTGAAAAATCTTTCCTTTCCGCCGGGGGTGGAAAAACTGGAGCAGGGGGCCTTTTCCGTTTGTCTGGATATGACAGAGCTGCGCTTTGCAGACGGCTTAACAACCATCGAGCCGCGGGCCTTTGAGATGTGCAGCAATCTGCGTTTTGTCACCCTGCCGGATACGGTGGAACAAGTACAGGCCAAAATGTTTTATGAATGCAACCAAATGGAGGGCATTTGCTATCGATGGAAGGGGACGAAACTGCCCTATCTGTTTTTGCCCTTTACGCCCAGGGGGCTGCGGATGGCAAAAGAGGTGCAAAAAGGCCAGTTTTCCTGGGAAAAGTACGACGGCAGCTTCGAACGCTGGGGGAGCCAGAAGGTGAAACTGGCGGTGGCTTTATACCGGCTGCGGTATCGGGAAGGACTGTTAGAAGAACGAGAAGAGACATATCGCAAGTATTTGATGCGGTATGGAAAGAAAGTGGCAGAGGCTGCCATATTGGCCGATGATGTGGACACTTTAGGCTTTTTATGTGAACAACAGCTGCTGCCCAAACGGCACATGGCCTTTTTTGTGGACCTTTCGGCCAAACAACAGGGGCGCTGTACGGCGCTGTTGCTGCAGCAGCAAAAAAAGACGGGACAAAGTCTAAAAAAACGGTTTCAGTTATAGGATGAAGGAGACAAAAAGAAAGGAAACGGACAACATGAAAAAATGGATTCAAAAAGCTGTAAGAGGCGTGCTGGCTGTGGCGCTGGCGCTGACTATGACATCGCCTGTGTTGGCAAACCAAACTTTGACGCCAAACATCATCCATGCCGCCGGCGAAATTGACGGCATTGCCGGCACCAATTCCATGGAGGCGCTCAATAACTGCTATTACCAAGGCTACCGCTATATTGAGCTGGATTTTAATTTCACCACCGACGGCCATCTGGTGGGGGTGCATGACTGGGAAAGAAATTATTTTGGCACCGGCTATGCCTTTCACGGCGCTGTCAGCTATGCGGAATTTCAAACGCTGAAAATTGAGGGGAAATATACCCCCATCACCATGGACTCTTTGGCAAAATGGCTTTTTATGCATCCCAACACCTATATTGTAACTGACATCAAAGACCGCAATGTGGATGGGCTTTACTACATCAAGCAAAACTATTCCTACATCATGCCTCAGATTATGCCTCAAATTTACAGTGAGGCGGAGTATCAGCCGGTGCAGCTGATGGGATTTCAAAACATCATCTATACCCTCTATAAACTGACCTATAGTGAAAAAACAAACACCAGCGCCATTGTGGCCTTTGCTGCCACCCATCCGCTTTACGCCATCACCTTCTCTTCAGAACTGGCAGTGCCGGATTATATCACCCGGCTGAAAGCGGCAGGCACCAAATTGTATACCCATACCGTTAACACCCAGACGGAGGCCGACATTTATGGCAGCATGGGTGTGGATGGCGTGTACACCGATGTGTTTTTATAAAATGTAATCCGGCGGATCGGAACAAGCACGCCTGGAACAAACCGGCATCCAGAGAAAAAGGGTGCCGGCTTTTTTTGCATTTTTTCCATGGCAGTGCCAGGCAGGACACAGTTTTTTTCATAGTTTCTTCTTTTTTTCATACATTGATAGAAACAAGCAGAAGGCAGACGATGGGATGGAAAAAGGAAAAGTTGTATTATTTCTACTGCTGGCGGCACTGTTATGCTTGAACCGGGTGACGGCCGTTCCTGTCTGGGCGCCGGTGCAGCAGAAGGTGGTGGTGATTGATCCGGGCCATGGCGGGTGGGATCCGGGCAAAGTGGGACAGACGGCGTTGGAAAAAGATGTAAATTTGGAGATTGCAAACATTTTAAAGCTCTATCTGGAAACGGCCGATGTGGAAGTGCTGCTGACCAGAGAGGGGGATCTGGCTTTAGGCGAAAAGAAGCGGAAAGATTTGGAAGAAAGGAAAAAACTGGCCGCTTCGGCCGATGTGTTTATCAGCATCCACCAAAACGCCTTTCCTTCTGCCAAAGCAACAGGAGCGCAGGTGTTTTATGGAACGGGACAGGAGGAAAGCAGGCGTCTGGCAGAGCTGATGCAGCGTTATTTGGTGCAGGAGGCCGATCCTGAAAATACCCGGCAGGCCAAGGAAAACGACAGCTATTATGTGCTCAAAGAGCAAACGCAGCCTGCGGTGCTGGTGGAATGCGGGTTTTTGAGTAATCCGCAGGAGGAAGGGCTGCTGCAGCAGCAGGACTATCAGCACCGGCTGGCTTGGGCCATGTATCTGGCATTGATGGAGTTTTGGGCAGAGGAAGAAAAAATATCTTACATTCCGTTTTGTTTTGTGGTATAATAAAACAAAGAGTTTGTACTTCTGCATTATGATAGAAAATTCAGCAGAAAAATACAACATTCCTTCTGTCTGTTTGGACAGCGGCAGTGCCGGAAAGAAGGTAGCAGGTACAAGGGTTTCTTTTTCCGGCATCATCAACGATACAAGGGGGTTATGTGTATGGACAAATTGATTATTACCATTGGCCGTCAGTATGGCAGCGGCGGTAAGGAGATTGGCCAGAAATTGGCTGAACGGCTGGGCATTCCATTTTATGACAAGGAATTGCTGACGGCAGCAGCCAAAAAAAGCGGTATTTGCGAAGAAATGTTTGCTGCCCATGACGAAAAACCAACCAATAGCTTTTTGTATTCTTTGGTGGTAGGCGGCTATGCAGCCGGCAGCACACCCATCAATCACAAACTGTTTTTGGCCCAGTTTGATGCCATCAAAAGCTTGGCCAAAGAAGGCAGCTGTGTGATTTTGGGCCGTTGTGCTGACTATGCATTGGAAGGCGAAAAGAACCTGGTGAATGTGTTTATCCATGCCGACATTTCCTATCGGGTGCGTCGTGGTATTGCCACCTACCAGCTGGACCCAGACAAGGCAAAAGACATCATCCAAAAAACCGACAAAGGCAGAGCCAGCTACTATAATTTCTATTCCGGCAAAAAATGGGGCCAGGCCGACAGCTATGACCTGTGCATCAACAGTGCCAAAACAGGCATTGACGGCGC
>CALWLF010000069.1 GCA_944381455.1 uncultured Clostridia bacterium
CGATGCCGTTGCGGTAATCTACGGTCAAGTTTTGGATGCCATCGCCCACAAATTCCATCACTTTATTTTTCACATAGCCGTTTTCAAACACAGCGCCGATGATGGCCAGCGCCACGTCCTGTGGGCCAACGAAGGGAGCAGGTTTACCGGTGAGGTATACGGCGATGACTTGGGGCCGGTCGATGTCATAGGTTTTGTTTAAGAGCTGTTTTACCAGTTCCGGGCCGCCTTCGCCGATGGCCATGGTGCCCAGGGCGCCATAGCGGGTGTGGCTGTCGCTGCCGAGAATCATTTTGCCCACGCCGCTCATCATTTCTCTCATGTACTGATGGATGACGGCCTGGTGGGCTGGTACATAGATACCGCCGTATTTTTGGGCACAGCTTAAACCAAAGAGGTGGTCGTCCTCATTGATGGTGCCGCCGACGGCACAGAGAGAGTTATGGCAGTTGGTCAGCACATAAGGCAGGGGAAATTGCTCCAAGCCGCTGGCTCTGGCCGTCTGCACAATGCCCACATAGGTGATGTCGTGGCTTGCCATGGCATCAAATTTGATTTTCAGTTTTTCATCATTGCCCGATGTGTTGTGGCCAGTTAAAATGCCATAGGCCATGGTTTCTTTGGCACAGAGGGCTTTGTCGGCGTCTTTGCCGGTCTGTTGGCGAATTTGCGCAGCAGCATCGGGGCCATCTTCGATGATGGTGGTGCCGTTGAGCAGATAAACGCCCTGTGGATATAAACGGATCATAGGAAAACCTCCAGTAACAGATATAAGTATTAAAATTTATAAAATAAGTAAATTTCAAAACAAATTATACACGATTTTTTAATTTTTGGCTAGTCCAATTTGAAAAAAGTCCCTGAAAAACGGACAAAGTTCTATTGCTAGTAGGCAGTTTAAAACAAGCTGATAAGCCACAGCACCAGAGGCATGGTGCCCAGGCAGAGGATGGTGGCAAGCATGGTGCCGGCGGTGGCATAATCGTCGTCGGCCCTGCCTTCCTTGGCCAAAATAGGCACCGCCATGCCGGTGGGGGTGGCATAGAGCAGGACGAAAATGGTCAAGGCCTGGCCGGTGATCAGGCCCGTTTTGCCAAACAGGAGATAACCCAAAATGGGGAAGGCGATCAGCTTTAAAGCACAGCCCACCAAAAGCTGCCAACGGCTGAATATCTTTTTGAGGCCCTTTCGGCCCAAGTCCATGCCGATGTAAAGGGCTGCCAAATATTTGGCACAGCCGCCCACGCTTTCTAAAGTGGTCCAGAACACAAAGTCCTTCACCGGCAGACTCAGCACCAAAATGCAAAGGCCCAGGAAAATGGCAATGGTCAGCGGTGTTACCAAGCGGCGGAAACTGATTTTTTTCGGCCCGTCGCTGCAATCGGCAATCAATGGCCCAAAGATCCAATACATGGACGATTCCACAATCAAATAAGCCGCGGCCCAAAGCCCTGCTTCGCTGCCAAACATGGCCGTAATCATGGGCACGCCGATGAAGCCGCCGTTGCCAAAGGCCGCCACCATCACATGGGCGTTTTTGGTGGGGGAGGTCAGCCCCGTCAGTTTTGCCGAACCATAGCCCAACGTCACATTGATGATACAAAGCACAATGCAGCAAAGCACATAAGGCAAAATCGTAATCAAGTCCGAGCGGTCGCCGCTGCCGCCAATGAGGGTCAGCAACATACAAGGTAAAATCAAGTGGGTCAATAAAGTGGAAAGTTCGTTGATGGCGCCATCTTTCATCAGGCGCAGCCGTTGGGAGGCAAAGCCGATGACAAGCAGGCTTGCCAGCATTTTAATTTGCGTCAGTAACGCAGCCATTTCCGGTGTCATATCGTTTCTCCTTTACATCAAAATTTCGGTAATCACCCAAAACACCGCCGGGATGGTGATGAGGCTAAAAACGGTGGTGCTTAAGAGGGCAGCCGTGGCATAATCGGGGGCTGTGTCATACTGCTGGGCCAAGATGGTGGTAATCATCATGGAAGGCAGCATGGAAAAAAGGGTGGCAATGAGCACGAAGGTGGGGGAAACCAGATTCGTTGCCGAAAGGACCAAAAACACAAGGATTGGCCCAATCACCAGCTTACAGGGGGACACAAATAGTACCTTTTTGTCGGCGGCAATGTTTTGAAATCCGCGCCGGCCCATGTCTGCGCCAATGAAAATCAGCCCCAAATATTTGTTGCAGTTGCCAATGCCGGTGAAGGTATCCCAAAGGAGGCCCGAGGGCTTGATGTCGGCCAAAATCAGCGCCAGCGCCAGCACCAGGGCAATGGTGGCCGGTGTAACCATGTTTTTGAGCCGAATCCCGCCGCCATCTTGTCCGTAGGTCAAAATCAAAATCCCGGCCGTCCAAGTGACCACCGTCTCCGTCAGCATGAAGGCGGCAATGGCAATGCCGCTTTCTTCGGGAAACAGGGCCATGATGATGGGATAGCCCAGCAGGGCGCTGTTGACAAACATGCAGGAGTTGATGTGGACGTTGCTTTTGGGCGGCGTATAGCCCAAAAGTTTGGCGCTGACAAAGCCCACAAGCCCCAATATGGCATACATCAGCAAAATGCAAAGGATAAACGGCGCCGCCGAGAAAAACTCTTCCCTTGTCCCTGCCGAGGTGACCACGGTGATGACCAAAAAGGGCAAAATCACCTTCAGCAGCAGCTTGGATAGACCGTCTACGTCTTTACTGGAAAGAAAACCCAGCCGGACAGCGCAAAATCCAATGAAAATCAGCGTGGCAATAAACCCCATCTGTTCCAGAAGCTGAAAAAATAACCCCAAAGATAATCCTCCTCTCCCCAAGTCCGTTGTCTTTTACTTTATCATAAAATAAGTAAATTTTGTAGAGAAAATTGAGAAATTTTTTATTTTTTGGAAAAAATGTGCGCAAAATAAAACAAGTTGTTTCTTAACAACCGTTTTTCCAGGGAAAACGGTTGTTTTTCTTTTTGGAAACGGCCAGATCGGTTGAAAAAGCTGTTGTAAAAAAAGAAAAGAGCTGAAATCCTCTTTTGGATTCCAGCTCTTTTTGTTTTTTGACGAAACGATCTAAAAAAGACAGCAACAGGCCAGTTGTTTTTGGGTAAGGCAGGGAAGAAGGCACATCTTTTTCCCGAAAGCGCCCATTACAGCTGTTCTTTGATGACTTCCATTGCTTTTTCCAAAGCAGCATCCACTTTTGCGGCATCCTTGCCGCCGGCCTGGGCCATATTTGGCCGTCCGCCGCCGCCACCACCGCAAACGGCCGCAGCCGCTTTGATGATGTTTCCGGCATGGGCGCCTTGTTTTACGGCGTCTTCTGTTGCCATGGCCACCAGGTTCACTTTGTCGCCGGTGACACTGGCCAGTACGATAACGCTTTGAGGCAGTTTGTTTTTCAGTTCATCGCCCAATGTTTTGAGGCTGTTGCCATCGCCTTCCACTTTGGCGCAGATGACAGAAATACCTTTGACATCCACTTTGCCTGCCAATACATCCCCGGCTGCAGCGCCAGCCATTTTGGCTTTCAGCTGTTCTACGGTTTTGTGCAGTTCTTTTTGTTCGGCCAGCATGGTTTCCAGCTTCTTCATCAAGTTTTCTGGCGTCGCTTTCAACAGCTTGCAGGCTTCTTTCAGTTCTGCATCTTGTTTTTGATAGAAGGCTACGGCACCGGCACCGGTCAAGGCTTCAATCCGGCGTACCCCGGCAGCTACGCCGCCTTCGGAAACGATTTTGAAGCTGCCAATCTGGGCCGTGTTATGCAGATGGGCGCCGCCGCAAAGTTCGATGGAGTAGCCGCCCATGTCAACCACACGCACCACCTGGCCGTATTTTTCGCCAAAGAGGGCCGTAGCACCCATTTTTCTGGCTTCTTCCAAAGATTTTTCGGAAATTTCCACCGGAATAGATTCGTAAATCTTTTCGTTGACCATATCTTCCACTTTCCGCAGTTCTTCTGGAGTTACGGCAGTAAAGTGGGTGAAGTCGAAGCGTAGACGGTCGGCAGAAACATAGGAGCCGGCCTGTTCCACATGGCTGCCCAGTACGTCACGCAATGCTTTTTGCAGCAAGTGGGTGGCGGAGTGGTTGCGGGAGATGGAAAGACGGTTTTTCACGTCATATTCTGCTCTGGCCCGTTCGCCTACGGAGATGACACCGTCTACTACGGTACCGATGTGGGCAATTTTACCGCCTACCACATGGATACAGTCGGTCACTTCCACGGTGCCCATGTCGGTTTTGACTTCGCCAATATCGCCCACTTGGCCGCCCATTTCGGCATAGAATGGGGTTTTGTCCAAGAATACGGCCACTTGCTGACCGGTGACGGCTTTGTCGGCTACTTGGTTATCGGCTACCAGCGCCAATACCTTGGCATCTTCCACCAAAGAACGGTCATAGCCCACAAATTCTGTCACCATGGCCGTATCCAGCTGATGGTAAACCGTTTCGTCGGCGCCCATGTAGTTGCTTTCGGCGCGAGCGGCGCGGGCCCGTTCTTTTTGTACTTTCATTTCCTGCTGGAAGGCTTCTTCGTCCAGTTCCATGCCTTCTTCTTCCAAAATTTCTTTGGTCAAGTCGATGGGGAACCCATAGGTGTCATAGAGACGGAAGGATTCTTTGCCGCCCATGATTTTGGTGCCGCTTTCTTTCATGGCAGCCATGTCACCTTTCAAAATTTCCATGCCTTTATCGATGGTTTTATAGAAGCTGTTTTCTTCTACAGACAGCACTTTTTTGATATAATCCCGTTTTTCCACCAGTTCTGGATACGCTTCGCCGGAGCAAGCGATGACGGTGTCGCACAGGTCGGCCAAAAATTCGTGGTCGATGCCCAAAAGTTTCCCGTGACGGGCGGCACGGCGCAGCAGACGGCGCAGTACATAGCCGCGTCCTTCGTTGGAAGGCAGCACGCCATCGGCGGTCATAAAGGTCACAGAACGGATGTGGTCGGTGATGACACGGATGCTGACGTCGGTTTTGTGATCTTTTTGATATTCCACGCCAGCTACACGGCATACTTCATCCCGCAGCGCTTTGATGGTGTCCACGTCGAAAATGGAGTCTACGCCCTGCATGATGGTGGCCAAGCGTTCCAGGCCCATGCCGGTGTCGATGTTTTTAAATTCCAAATCGGTGTAGGTGCCGTCTGGCTGGGCGTCAAACTGGGTAAATACCAGGTTCCAAAATTCCATGTAACGGTCGCAGTCGCAGCCCACGGTGCAGCCTTCCTGGCCGCAGCCATATTCTTCGCCGCGGTCATAATAAATTTCAGAGCAAGGGCCGCAGGGACCGGTGCCGTGTTCCCAGAAGTTGTCTTCTTTTCCCATGTAGAAAATCCGGTCTCTGGGGACACCCACTTTTTCATGCCAAATGGTGGCAGCTTCTTCGTCGTCTTTGTATACGGTCACATACAGCTTGTCTTCGGGAATTTCCAATACTTTGGTTACAAATTCCCAGCTCCAGGGGATGATTTCGTTTTTGAAATAATCGCCAAAGGAGAAATCGCCCAGCATTTCAAAGAAGGTGCCGTGGCGAGCCGTTTTGCCTACGTTTTCAATGTCGCCGGTACGGATACATTTTTGGCAGGTGGTCACCCGTTTTCTGGGGGGAATTTCCTGGCCGGTGAAAAATGGTTTTAACGGCGCCATGCCGGAGTTGATTAACAGCAAAGAATTGTCGTTGTGGGGAATCAAAGATGCGCTGGGCAGGCGCAGATGGTCTTTGCTTTCAAAAAAAGCAAGGAATTTTTCCCGCAGTTCGTTTACACCCATTGGTCTCATGGTACATCCTCCTTAAAACTAAACTAAAAAAGCCCCCGTCCCTCAAACCACAAACGGCTTGCAGGGACGAGAGCATACTCTCGCGGTACCACCCTGGTTGCGTCCAAAGACGCCACTCTGGTCAACCGGATAACGCTGGTTGGGCGGTTTCAACAAAACGGGGGTTTGTGTTGCCACAAGAAAGGTAGCTTCGGCAAAACAAGGCGCAGGTTTTTCAGCCACAGAACCTGCTCTCTGCAAAAAAAGGGTTTTGCTTACTTGGTCTTTCCAACCCCAAAGGTCCATATTGATGTAACAAGTGTGATTATATTGAAAAAAAGAGGGGTTGTCAATAGGCTTTTTTCCCTTTCCCAAGGAAAAATTGCCTTTTTCGTTTCCCTTTGGTATCATAAAAAGAAAACCGTCAGAAAGGACTTGTCATGAACGCATCGTTGTCCCTTTTTTCCTTTCAATTGCAAAAAGAAAGCGCGGTGCCGCTTTATCAACAGCTGGCAGAGCAGATTTTGGCCCTGGCCGAAGGGGGCGCCCTTTTGCCCAACGAAAAATTGCCGCCCATCCGTGCCCTAGCGGCTCATTTGGGTGTCAATGCCTCTACGGTGGTGGCCGCCTATCGGGCCTTGGAGCAAAAAAAGGCCGTCTATTCCCGCGTGGGCAGCGGCACCTTTGTTTCGCCCATTCCTCGGGAGGAATTGCCCAAAGAGCGACAGGAGATGCCGGAAGTGTTGTTGCGCCGCCCGGTGATGGAAGCAGGCGCCATCAATTTCACCGATACCTCCCTGCCGCCGTCCCTCTTTCCCACCTCTGCCTTTCAACAGGCCATCAATCAGTTATTGGAAGAAGAAAAGGGGGCGGCCTTTGGCAAAATGGATAGCCAGGGGTATTTGCCGCTGCGGGATGTGTTGTGCCGGTTTTTAGCCGATTATGGCATATTGGCCCACCCGGAAAATATCCAAATCCTCTCCGGCGCCCAACAGGGGTTGGATGTGGTCAGCAAGGCACTGCTGAATTTTGGGGACGTAATTTTTGTGGAAAAACCCACCTTTCCCGGGGCCGTGGGTGCCTTTTATAGCCGCGGCTGCCGGGTGGTGGAGCTGGAGATGGAAGAAGACGGGGTGCATTTGGGAGAGCTGGAAAATTTGGCAAAGCTCTATCGCCCCCGGTTTTTCTATACTATGGCCTATTTTCAAACGCCCACCGGTATTTCCTATAGCCAAAGCAAAAAGAAAAAATTGCTGGATTTGGCGGAAAAATACGATTTTTATATCATCGAGGACGATAACTTATACGACTTTAATTATACGTCTCATCCCCTGGTGCCGTTCAAAGCCATGGACCACCGCAGCCGAGTGATTTATTTAAAGAGTTTTTCTAAAATCCTCATGCCTGGGCTGCGTATGGGCTTTGCTGTCTTTCCTCGCAAGCTTCTTTCCCATATGATGCGGGCCAAATATACCACCGACATTGCCACCTCCGGGTTTTTGCAAAAGGCCCTGGCCCGGTATTTGGAAGAAAACTCTTGGGCCGCCCATATTAAAACCATCTGCGCCTATGGCAAAGACCAGTATCGTCTGGCGGTGAAGTATGTGGACCGGTATCTTTCTTCGGCCGTGACCTATCAAAAGCCCCAAGGCGGCATCAGCCTTTGGCTGCGTCCCAAGGGATTTTCGGCGGAGGTGTGGCTGATGGAAGCGGCACAAAAACAGGTGTACCTTTCCCCCGGCAGCCAGTTTGCCCTTTCCAAAGGGGAGGAAAACGCCTTGCGCCTTTGCTTTATCCATGTGCCACAGGCCAAAATGGAGCAAGGCATTCGCCGCCTCTCCCAGGCCCTCAAAGAAAGCGGCCTTACGCCATAGTTTTCCTTTACAAGAACCAAAAATCGGCTATAATGAAGAACAGAAGATATTTTCGAAGGAGGAATCACGAGATGGAAGTGAGAACCAGATTTGCCCCCAGCCCCACCGGTTATATGCACATCGGGAACCTGCGTACGGCACTGTATGAATATTTGATTGCCAAACATAACGGCGGTACGTTTATTTTGCGCATTGAAGATACCGACCAGGGCCGTTTGGTGGAAGGGGCCGTGGATGTCATTTATCAGACCTTGCGCATGACTGGCCTCAAACACGACGAAGGTCCCGACGTGGGCGGCGACTATGGCCCTTATGTCCAAAGCGAACGCCAGGGCATGTATCTGCAGTATGCCGAAGAATTGGTGAAAAAAGGGAAAGCCTATTACTGTTTTTGCACCAAAGAACGGTTGGATAGCCTGAAAGAAGCAAACGGCGAAGGGGAAGCCTTTTCCCACTATGACCGTCATTGCCTGGGCTTAAGCGAAGCAGAAATCGAGACCAACTTAAAAAGCGGGATCCCTTATGTCATCCGTCAGAAAATGCCAACCGAAGGCACCACCACCTTCCACGATGCCGTTTATGGCGACATCACCGTGGAAAACAGCGAGCTGGATGACCAAATTTTGGTGAAAAGCGATGGCATGCCAACCTATAACTTTGCCAACGTGGTGGATGACCATTTGATGCACATCACCCATGTGGTGCGGGGCAGCGAGTATCTTTCTTCCACCCCCAAATATACCTTGCTCTATGAAGCCTTTGGTTGGGACGAACCCAGCTATGTCCATCTGCCACCTGTAATGAAAGATGCCCATCATAAGCTTTCCAAACGCAATGGCGATGCCTCTTTCCAGGACCTGGTGGAAAAGGGCTATCTGCCGGAAGCCATCATGAACTATATCGCCCTGTTGGGCTGGAGCCCTGCTTCTAACCAGGAAATTTTCACCATGGAAGAATTGATGGAACAGTTTGACCTGTCCGGCTTAAGCAAATCGCCTTCCATTTTCGACCCCGTGAAACTGACCTGGATGAATGGGGAATATATCAAAAACATGGACTTTGACACCTATTTTGAAAAGGTGCAGCCTTATGTAGATGCGGCTTTGCACAACAAGGCACTGGATCAAAAGGCCATCGCCGCTCTGTTACAAAAACGGCTGGAAACATGGGCCGATGTGGCAGGTTTGGTGAACTTCTTTGATGCACTGCCGGCTTATTCCACCGATCTTTATGTTCACAAAAAAATGAAAACCACAGAAGAAATTGCCCTCGATAGCCTGAAGGCCGCTTTGCCGGTTTTGGAAGGCTTAGAAACTTGGGAAGAAACGGCCATCCACGACGCTTTGATGGCTTTGGTTGCGGAAAAAGGCATCAAAAACGGCCAAATGCTTTGGCCGGTGCGTACGGCTCTTTCTGGCAAACCCACATCCCCCGGCGGCGCCATCGAATTGGCCCATATTTTGGGAAAAGAAGAAACCTTGCGCCGGATGCAGATGGGCATTGATTTGTTGGAAGCAGGCAAGTAATCTGTTGGTTTGACAGGGACAA
>CALWLF010000070.1 GCA_944381455.1 uncultured Clostridia bacterium
TGCCTGACATTGATATTTCTTCAGAATCTATGCCCATTTTCACCACCACGGCCTTTACCTGGAACTCCATTTCCGAAGCCATCGAAGGCTATGCCAAAACAAAAACCGGTGACGGCTATTCCTATATTCGTACCAACAACCCCAACCGGACGGCACTGGCCACAGCCATCACCCAGCTGGAAGGCGGCGAAGCTTCTTTGATCTGTGCTTCCGGCATGGGCGCCATCACCAGCACATTGCTCACCTTCCTGCAATCCGGCGACCACATCATCTACAGCAACTGCTGCTATGGAGAAACGCTGGATGTGATGAAACAACTGTTCACCAAATTTGGCGTGGAAACAACGGCCGTCAACATTGAAAACATGGACGAAGTCACCGCCGCTTTGCGCCCCAACACAAAAATCATTTACACCGAAGTAGTGGCCAATCCTTTGATGAAAGTGGCTGACGTACCGGCTTTGGCCAAACTGATCCATAAAAATAGCGGGTTGCTTATCATCGACAATACCTTTACCACCCCCTTTGCCATCCAGCCTTTGTCCCTGGGGGCTGACATTGTCATCCACAGCTTAACCAAATTTTTAAACGGACACAGCGATGCTTTGGCCGGTTCTGTCACCGCAAAAAAAGAACTGATTGATAAAATCAATCCTGTCAGCATGTTCTGCGGCACACCGGCCGATCCTTATTCCACCTGGCTAGTATTCCGCAGCCTGCGCACCGCCTTTTTGCGCGTGCCAAGGCAAATGCAGCATGCGGCCATTTTGGCCCAGGCCTTGGAACAGGATCCACGGGTGCAGGCCGTTTACCATCCAAGCATCGAAAGCTTCTCCGGCCATGAAACGGCCAAAAAGCTGTTTGCCAATGACGCTTCCATGTGCGGCATGGTCAGCTTCGTCGTTTCAGAAGACTTTGCACAGCGGGACGAGTTTTCCCGCCGGCTGCAACTGGTGCATTACGCCCCAACCCTGGGCGGTGTGAGAACCACCTATCAACAGCCAGTTTATTCTTCCCATGCCCATCTTTCTGATGAAGAGAGGAGAAAAGCAGGCATTACGCCCGGCTTAATCCGCGTTTCTGTGGGCATCGAACCCATCGAAGACATCCTGGCCGATTTCAAACAGGCCCTGGACGCCTTTGATCGTTAAGTTTGGCACCACCTTTTTTCATACCTTAAAAACAGGCCTTCTGCTTTCTTTTGGAATGCGGAAGGCCATGTTTTTATGCTAGGGCATCAAAAGAAGAAAAAGAGGGATTGACAAAAAAAGAAAAAAGGAGTATATTTCATATAGTTAGTTTTATCTAACTATATTTTTTCTCTATTAGTTAGTTTATACTAACTAAAATCTTTTCCAGAAAGGATGTTGCATTTCTATGAGCAAAGTAGCAGTTGTCTATTGGAGCGGAACAGGAAATACAGAAAAAATGGCACAAAAAGTGGCCGAAGGCGCCACTGCGGCTGGCGCCGAAGTGACGGTCCTTGGTCCAAGCCAGTTTGGCCCAGACCAAATGGACGCCTATGATGCCATTGCCTTTGGCTGCCCGTCCATGGGGGCCGAACAGCTGGAAGAAAGTGAATTTGAACCCATGTTTTTGTCCTGCGAACCAAAATTAAAGGGAAAACAAATTGCGCTTTTTGGCTCTTATGGCTGGGGAGACGGTGAATGGATGCGTACTTGGGAAGCCGCCTGCCAAGCCGCCGGCGCCCAGCTGGTTTGCGACTATGTCATCTGCCAAGAAGCACCCGACGAGTCGGCACAAGAAGACTGCTTCGCCCTCGGCAAGGCCTTGGCATAACCATCTCTTGTTTTCCCTAACCCCTTCTATCTTTTCTTTTATTGCGTAAGCCAAAAACAAACGCACGAAACAGACCAACTACTGTTGCGTGCGTTTTTGCTATCAGAAAATCTAACCACCTGTCATTCAAATCACCTATGGCTCCCCCTGTCATTTCTCCTGTTTTTTTCAGGAAAATGACTTCCCACCCTTCTTTCTTGTGCTATAATAAAAAGTAGCATAACCTATCGGGACCAACTAGAAAGAAGGAATGTTTCCATGCCTCAAAAGGCAAAAGCCATTGGCTATATCCTCACGGCAGCGCTCTTTTTTGCTTTGATGACCACATTTGTCAAGCTGGCCGGAGATTTACCCTCCATGCAAAAATCGTTTTTCCGTAACTTTGTGGCCTTTTTTATTGCACTGATTTGCCTGCTGCGCTCCAAGGAAAAATTGCTGCATGATAAACGCAATCTCCCTGGCCTCGTTGCCCGGTCTTTCTTTGGCACCATCGGCATTTTCTGCAATTATTACGCCATCGACCGGCTGATGCTTTCTGATGCCAATATGCTCAATAAACTGTCGCCGTTTTTTGCCATCATTGCCTCTTATTTTCTGCTGGGAGAAAAAGTTTCCCTGCGGCAGGCCTGCTGCATTTTTCTGGCGTTTATTGGGAGTTTATTTATCATCAAACCAACCGGCGGCTTTGATGACAGCTTTGCCGCCTTTTTGGGCCTCATTGGCGGCATCAGCGCCGGCATTGCCTATACGTTTGTGCGAAAAGTCAGCAAACACGGCGAGCGGGGACCATTTATTGTCTTTTTCTTTTCCGGGTTTTCCTGTTTATCTTCGCTGCCCTTTTTGGTGTTCCAATACCACCCCATGACTTTGGCCCAGTTGGTTTTTCTGCTTTGCGCCGGTCTTTCGGCAGCCATCGCCCAGTTTGCCATCACTGCCGCCTACGCCCATGCGCCGGCAAAAGAAATTTCCATTTTCGACTATACCCAGGTGATTTTTTCTGCCATCATTGGATTTTTCCTTTTCGACCAGCTGCCAGATCATTACAGCGTCATCGGCTATCTTATCATCTGCTCCGTTTCTGCTTTCACTTTTTACAAAGACAATCCCCATCTATTCCACCGCCAAAACCATGCCGCTTAAGCGGCGTAAGAAAGGATGACCAGCTCCACAGCCAGGTCATCTTTTATTTTGCCGCTTTTGATGTCCCAGTCGGCCTGGACACAGGCGGTCAATGCTTCTTTCAGACGCTCTGCCGTGAAATTTTTGGCTGCCTGCACGCATTGCTTGACCGCATAGGGGTTTTGCCCCAGTGCCGCTGCCAGCTCCGCCTGGGCCATGCCCTGGGACAACAGGCTTTTGCATTGCAGCATCAGCCGAAACTGCCGCCCCAGCATCACCAAAATCATCAGCGGCGCTTCTTTTTGCAGCAGCATTTCCCGGTACAGCTGCACAGCCTGCTGGGCTTGACGGCGGCTGACGGCGCCGATGAGGTCAAAGACCTTGGCCTCCAGGGACCGGCTGCACACAGCTTCCATATCTTCCATGGTGACACTGCCGCCTTCTCCCACATAATCGGCCAAAAGATCCAGCTGCCTGGCGGCATTTTCCATCTCGTTTCCCACCAGGCCAAAAAAACGGGCTGCCATGGGCCGCTCCAAGGTAACATTGCGTTTTTTCATCTGCCCCACTGCCCAGTCATATAAGGCTTTTTCCGTCAGCGCCGTAAATTCCACTGCACGGCCTGCTTTTAACACGGCTTTATAACATTTATTCCGCTTATCCACTGCCGTTTCTGAAAACACCAGACAAGTGCTTTGGGGCAGATTGGTCAAAAACTCTGCCATCCGCTCGCTGTCCTGCTTCCGCCCTGCCTGAAACAGGCCGCTGTCTTTCCACAGCACCAGCCGTTTTTCGGCAAAAAACGGCAGCGTTTCCACTGCATCCATCACTTCGTTGACATCTGCCTGCCCATCAAAGAGGGACAAGTTCAAATCGCCGGTGACATCACTTTGAAATTTCTTTTGCAGATTTTTTTCTGCCGCTTCTTTCAAATAGACTTCTGTGCCATAAAACAAATAACAAAGCGGAAAGTTACTGTGTTTTAGTTCTTCCTTCAGTTGTTTCATGATAAATTCCCTCCAGTTGCCAGCCGGTTGGGCTGCTGACGAAATGAATGGCGCCGTTTTTAGCCGTTTCATAGACGGGTATGCCTGCCTGGGTGCAGCGGTCAATGGTTTCCTTGCTGGGATGGCCATAAACATTGTTTTCTCCATTGGAAACAACGGCCACATCGGCATCCACCGCTGCCAAGAATGCTGCCGAGGAACTGGTGGCTGCGCCATGGTGCCCCAGCTTGATGCCATCACTGGCCAGCGGCGCTTTGGCAAACAGCAGCAGCCGCTCTGTCTGTTCATCGGCATCGCCCATCCACAAAAAGCTGCTTTCTTCTGTTTCATACTTTAACACAAGTGACGACCGGTTGTCATCGGTTTTTGTCCACATTTTCACCCGATAAGGCGAAAGCACTGTCAGCCGTTCCGTTTTTGAAAGCACCAGGCCATCGCCTGCCGATAACAGCACCACTTCTGTCCCCTGTTCTTTGGCCGTTTTCAATAATTGCTGATACAGCTCCCCTTCCAGAGGCGCCTGGGGCAAATATAACCGTTTCACCTCACAAAGGGAGAGCAGTTCCACGGCACCGAGGGCATGGTCGCCATCGAGATGCGTCACAAAAAGCCCGTCCACCGTTGCTATCCCCAGCGCATCCAGCGCCGGTGCAACCACCTTGGCGCCAGTGTTTTCTCCCGTTTTGGCCAAAGGCCATCCGCCGGCATCTATGACAAATGTATGGCCGGACTTGGTGCGCAAAAGGCTGCTATCTCCCTGCCCCACATCAAGACACCAAATTTCTGCCTTTGGCAAAACGACCGGCCAGATGGTCATGGCCAGCAAAACACCTGTGCCGGCACCCCAAAGGACCTTCTTCCATCTTTGTCTCATGCCAAACAACAACACAACGGCCGCCAGGCCATAAAAGACTGCCATTGCCGCCGCCTTCGGCCGGCCGGTCAAAAGCACGGCCCCAGGCAGGGAAGTAAAAAATGTGGTCACCCCGTCATAAAACCGTAAGATCACATAGACACTCCCGGCCAAAAACCGGGCCAGCTCCAAATGAATAAAACCGGCTATGCCCACCAAAAATCCCAGCGCCAGCAGCAATCCCAGTAAAGGCAGCACCAGGCCATTGACCACAATGCCATACACGGGCAGCCGGTAAAAATACCATGCCACCAGAGGATAGCTGAGCAGCATCACCAGCACCGTCGTAAACCCATATTGCTTCAGCCGCTTGCTCCATCCCTTGCCCTCTATCCGAAACGAAGAGGCAAACAAAAAGGCGCCTGTGGTTAAGAAACTCAACTGAAAGCCAGCCGTAAACAAGGCATAGGGACGGAGGAGCAGCACCACAATGCCGGCAATGCCCATGGAATGAAACCCATCTGTTTCTCTCCCCAAAAGCGCCGCCCCAAAGGCCAGCTCTGCCATCAGTGCCGCCCGCACCACCGAAGGCCGGCCTCCGGCAAAAAACACATACACCAGAAGGCACCCCATGGTAAGCCCCATGGCAACCTTGCGCGGCAGATGCAGCATCCAAAAGAAAAAGCCAAACAAAATCCCCGAAAACAGTGTGACATGCAGCCCCGATACAGCCAGCACATGGGCAATGCCGCCATCGTTATAGAGCTGCCGCACCTCATCTTCCAGCGATGCTGTGCTGCCTGTCACCATGGCAGCAAGCAAAGATGCTTCCTGGGCCGGAAGCACTGCCTCGTACACTTGGCACACCCGCTCCCGAACCAGCAAAAGCCGCTCCAGCACTGTCATGGGCCTGGTGCCATAACAAACCACCTCGTCGGCAAAACATTGATAGCGCAATCCATTGGACAAAGCATATGTAACGCCGTCAAACCCGCCGGGGTTTTCCGGCGGCGATGGAATGGAGAGGCTGCCTTTAACCACCAGGAAACTGCCCGGCAATACCGAAACGCCTTCCGGCAGATACACCGAAACCTTCCCCGTCTCCTGCCAGGTCTTTCCTTCTTGATGGATTTCTTCCAATGCCAGCAGCACCGTTTGTCTGCCATCTTCAGCGATGCTGCGCCTTTCCACCACGCCTCGTATGGCAGCTTCTCCTTGGGTTGTGCCCAGTTTTGGCGCCACAGCCACAACCAGGCCACCGGCCAAGGAGAAACAAAGAATGCCAAAGGCAAGCGCTTTGCTTTTTTGACATCCTGCTGCCACAAAACAACTGCCTAGTAACACCATCCCAGCCAGACGCCATCCCTTTTGCTCGGCTGCCGCCATTATGATTCCTGCACACAGCGCCAAAAACCAAATCCACATGGGCCGTTTCATTGCTTTCCCCCCCCCTTTCCGCTGCATACATCCGTTCCTTTTTTTATCAAATCAGAAAAAAAATGGCTTCGTTTCTCACGAAACAAAGCCATCCTCTTTTTGATTATTTTGGAAATTATTCCTCAATTTTACATCTTGCCACTGCAAATTGCAACAGCATTCCAATCAACTCGTTTCGACTGCGTCCCGTTTTGGCAGATATGTCGTCAATTTGACTTACGATATCTTCTTTAATGCGAATAGAGATGGTCTTATATCCATCTTCTCCTTTGACTCGCTTTGGTTTTATAATCAAAGAATCCTCCGACATCATTCACACCTCCGCCTTTCTATTGTATGCTAAGACTGGCTAGATATATATAGTATCATTTATAATGATTGATACATCGTTTTTTATCCTTCATTTTTTATTATATTTTTCAATATATGTTTTACTATATTTTTATCATATAAAACATAATATATCATGTTCTTTTTCCTTGAAAGAAACAAAAAGCACGAAATCTCCTGTTTCTCCAGAAGTTTCGTGCTTTTTTCCAGCAAAACCATTTCCTTTACTCATCTATTAAAATAGGTTCAAAAGGCTGTCCAAAATCCGTGTTTCCCTTGAAATTTTCCTGTTTTTCTCCTTCAATCAAAAACTGTACTTTTTTGACGCCATCCAACTGGCAGAGGGAATTGACAATGGAATAAATGGTCAAGTATTCTTCCACCGTACCTCCGGTGTGGCTTGTCACAAAATCCTGGCTCAAATCCACATAGCAAATGCCATCGGCCGTTTTCACATCCCGCACCGTGGTGCCTTTGGGGATGGTGGCCTTTGACGTTTCTTCCATCGGTCCGGCAATCAATTCTTCTAACACATATCTCTCCAGTGTTTGATTGGCATTGACTTCCACCGTGCGTTCTTCTTTGACCAGGGTTTTGCCTTCCGCATCGGCAAAATAAAGGGTCAAAATACGCAGCGCATTGGTTGGCTCTGGATCAATGGGACGGTTAATCACCAGATTTTCCCTGTTCAAAGGTCCCATGGGCTCTCCATTGGTATGGGTTAATGTCATGCCATCCACTAAGATTTCCACACTGTCTACAAAAGGCAGACTGGTTAATGTCCAAACCAGCGCCCCTCGCAAATACATTTCTTCTCCGCGGCTAAGCGTGCTGTATGCTCCAGAAAGGTCCACCTTTGCCACGCTTTCTTCCAACGACATATCCAACACCGTCACCGTCTGCGGCATCACGCTGGAAAGCCCTTCTGTCTGTGGTTTTTTTGCCAGCTGAGCAATCATCTGCTCCATCTGTTCTTGCGCTGAGGCGCCGGTGACTTCAAAAGGCTCAGCTGCCAGTTGTTTCGACTGGCCATCCAGATAATA
>CALWLF010000071.1 GCA_944381455.1 uncultured Clostridia bacterium
TCAGGCGACGCAAATGTTCCCCGATGCGTTTTTCCACACCGTTTTCCGTTGGTTCATAATAGATTTTGCCCACCAATTCATCGGGCAGATATTGTTGTTTGACATAATGCCCGGGAAAATCGTGGGCATACTTGTATGTTAAACCATGGCCCAACTCTTTGGCGCCGCCATAATGGGCGTCTTTCAAATGATTGGGCACAGATTTGATTTTGATATTTCGCACATCGCTCATGGCTTTTTCCACGCCCATATAAGCGGCATTGCTTTTTGGGGCGCTGGCAATATAAGTAACTGCCTGGGCCAGGGGAATCCTGCCTTCCGGCATCCCCACAAACTGCACAGCCTCCGCCGCCGCCATGGCCACCTGCAGGGCATGGGGATCAGCGTTACCCACATCTTCGCTGGCGCAAATGACCACCCGGCGGGCAATGAACTTGGGATCTTCCCCGGCGTAGATCATTTTGGCCAGATAATAAAGCGCCGCATCGGGATCGCTGCCCCGCATGCTTTTGATGAAAGCTGAAATGGTGTCATAATGGTTATCCCCGTCTTTTTCATACTGCAAAGCCCGTTTTTGGATACATTCTTCTGCCACAGTCAAAGGAATGGAGATCACACCCTGCTCGTCTTCTCTGGTGGTCAATACAGCCAGTTCCAAGGCGTTCAGCGCAGCTCTGGCATCGCCATTGGCCCGGTCGGCCAAAAAGAGCACGCTTTCTTCCGGCAAGTCAATCTTCAAATAGCCAAAGCCTTTTTCCTCGTCTTTGACAGCCCGGCGCAGCAAGACGGCAATATCCTCTGTTTCCAGAGGCATCAGCTGAAAGATAATACTGCGGCTCACCAGCGCCTTATTCACTTCAAAATAAGGGTTTTCTGTGGTGGCTCCCACCAAGATCACTGTCCCCTCCTCCACATGGGGCAAAAGGGCGTCTTGTTGGGTTTTGTTGAAGCGATGGATTTCGTCGATGAACAAGATGGTTTTTTCTCCGTTCATGCCGATGCGTATTTTGGCCCGGTCCACCACTTCTTTGATTTCTTTCATGCCGGCGGTGGTGGCGTTTAGTTGTTCAAAGGCGCTTTTGGTGGTATTGGCAATGATTTTGGCCAAAGTGGTTTTGCCGGTGCCCGGCGGGCCATAAAGAACGATGGAGCTTAAACGGTCGGCCTCGATGGCGCGGCTTAGTAACTTATCCTTCCCAATGATATGGCTTTGGCCCACAAATTCTTCCAAGGTGTCCGGCCGCATTCTGGCTGCCAGCGGCGCTTCTTTTTTCATCTGCTGTTGTCGGTTATATTCAAATAAGTCCAAAAAAAGACCTCCTTTTAAAACAGCTTTTGGAGCATGGCCGCCACACCGTTTTCATTGTTGGATGGAGCAATGGCATCGGCACAGGTTTTCACATCCTCCACCGCATTGCCCATGGCCACGCCAAGACCGGCCGCTTGCAGTAAATCCAAATCGTTTTTCTCATCCCCGAAAGCCACGACTTCCGCCGGATGGATGCCATAGTGCTCTGTCAGAACACGGATACTGCGTTCTTTTCCCATACCGGTGCGGTTGATGAATAGAAATTCGTCCCACAGATGGTCCCGTACTTCAATGTCGCCAATGCCGGCTGCCTTCACCCGGGCGCTGACAGCCTTGGCCTTTTCCTTTTCTTCTGCCAGCACCACTTGAAAGGCATTTTCTTGATACCGCAGCAAATCCTCTGGCCGTTTCACATATTCCACCCCGCCCAGATAGCTTTTGACGCGTCCTAAAGGCGTATGGGAATTATAAAAATCAAAGGCTTCGTGACGCTTTTGGGGCAGATATTTATAATAGCGAAATCCGTCGTTTAACTCTAAAAACGTACCCTCTTCTTTTCCAATGGCAATGAGCCGTTCCACCTGATTTGGCTCCAGTTTAGCGCCCCAGCGGATTTGCTTTTGCTGCAAATCATAGGCTAAAATGCCGTCAATGCAAAAAAATGGCACCGTCAAAGACAATGCTTTGGCGATAGGCAGGGCTTTTTTGATGTTTCGCCCGGTGGAAACGGTAAAGAGGATGCCTTTTTGCTGGATACGGCGGACGGCAGCGATGGTCTCGGGATGCAGTTTTCCCTCCTTGTCCACCAGTGTGCCGTCAATGTCAGAAACCACCAGTCGATACATGCCTTCCCTCCTTACTGAATGAACATGGCGTCGCCAAAACTGAAAAACCGATAGTTTTCTTCCACGGCCACTTCATAGGCATGGAGCAGATGCTCTTTTCCGGCCAGGGCCGAAACCAGCATAATGAGCGTGCTTTCTGGCAGATGGAAATTGGTAATCAAACAATCGATGGCCTTGAACCGATAGCCGGGGTAAATGAAAATTTTTGTATACCCGCTTTGGGCATGGACTAAACCGTCTTCGTCGGTCACCGATTCCAAGGTACGGGTGGAGGTGGTGCCGACAGACACAATCCGGCCGCCCTTTCGTCTGGCTTCGTTGATTTTTTCTGCTTCTGCTTCTTCCACCACATAATATTCGCTGTGCATTTCATGGTTTTGCACATCGTCTACTTTCACCGGGCGGAAGGTGCCAAGGCCCACATGGAGGGTGACACGGGCCAAAATGACGCCCATTTCTTCCAGCTCCTCTAATAATTGGGGCGTAAAATGCAGCCCGGCCGTGGGGGCGGCTGCAGAGCCGGTATGGGTGGCATAAACCGTTTGATACCGTTCTTTGTCCTCCAAGGTATGGGTGATATAAGGCGGCAGAGGCATTTCGCCCAGTTCGTCCAACACCGATTCAAAGACGCCGTCATAGGTGAATTTCACCAGGCGGTTGCCGCCTTCTACAATTTCCAGCACTTCTCCCACCAGTTTTCCGTCCCCAAAGGACACCCGGTGCCCCGGGCGGGCTTTCTTGCCAGGATAGGTCAGCACTTCCCAGGTGTCCATGTCTTTGCGGCTTAAAAGCAAAAACTCCACCCTGGTGCCGGTGTCTTCCCTGGCGCCAATGAGCCGGGCCGGCATCACCCTGGTGTCGTTTAACACCAGGCAGTCGCCGGGGTGCAGATAGTCCTTGATGTCCCGAAAATGGCGGTGCTCGATGGCGCCTGTTTCTTTGTCCAAAACCATCAGCCGGGAGGAAGCACGGTCGGCCAAAGGTTCTTGGGCGATCAATTCTTCCGGCAGATGATAATTAAAATCCGATGTTTTCATACCTTCTCCTACTCTACGGTAATACCTGTATAATAATGGGTTAAAATTTCGATGTAATCATACCCAGCCTTTGCCATGGCATTGGCGCCATATTGGCTCATGCCCACGCCGTGGCCATTGCCTTTGCCGGTGAAAGTATACGTTTTTTCTGCGGCAAAAATGACATGGGAAGGCGCAAGGCTGACAGAAAAGCTGCTGCTTTCACCATTTTGGTATACAAAAGGTGTATCCAAACTGCCCTCTACCATAGTACCGTTGGAACCGAGGAAATAATGGCTGTCGCCCTGCAATGCTTCTGTTCCGTTGGCCGAAACGGCATAAACACCTGTGCTTGATGGGCTCTGCTGAGTGGTTGTCTGAGGTTGGGTAGATGAAGTATTAAGGGCAGTTTGGCCATTGATGGTATACATCCGGCTGGGGAAACTGCCTTCGGAAGAATACTGGAACAGCGTTCTGGTTTCTTCCTTTTGGAATACGGCGGTGCCGCTGGTGCCGGTGATGGTCAGCTCCTGTACCCGGCCATAGGGGTTGGTGGCCGT
Source organism: uncultured Clostridia bacterium (assembly GCA_944381455.1). GTDB lineage: Bacteria > Bacillota > Clostridia > Lachnospirales > Anaerotignaceae > Neoanaerotignum. The sequence goes on from CALWLF010000071.1 coordinate 3,731, forward strand.
AATCTGCACATCCTGCACCTCGCCCACCGGTTTTCCGGCCGATGCACAAAAGGAGGAAATTTGAGCGGCTGTATAGGTCCGGCTCCAGCTTTCTACTCCTTCATCCACCAGTTCCGGCACGGCCTGTAAATAAGGCACTTCGTTTACCCAGACGTTGACGCCGGAATCGGTGGCGCCGCCGCTGGAAGAACAAAAGACGGCATTGATGGGCGATCCGTGATAGAGGGCCACTTCTCCGCTGGTACGGTCCACGGCCTTGTTGGTGGAAGCCTGCTCCTGGCCATAGCCGATATAGACTTGGCAGTGGGTGGAGTCACAAAGCTGATAACCGTCGCTGGTATGGGCGGTCAAGCGGGTCAGTGCATAGCTTCTGGCGGCCACAGCCTGGGCTTTCAACGCTTCTGCCTCCCAGCTGGATGGCATCTCTGAAGGCACCACACCATATAAGTATTCATCCAAAAGCACCGTATTGACTGGCGTCATGGTGCTGCCTGAAAGGACAAAGGACAGCGTGCCCCGGTAGCTGCGGCTGCCCAAAGAGGTGGCAGTCCCTGTGGCAGTGCGGATCGAGGCATTTTTCGTTAAAACGGCTGTCACTTCCCGGTTATCGCTTAGTATCACTGCTGAGGAAATGGTTTTGCTGCTGTTTAAATCGTTTTTCGCCCGAGAGGTGTTTTCTGCCGACAAATTGACAGCTGCAACACCCCACAATTCCTCTTCCTGATACACAGGGGCAAAATCATAGCCCCATAAATCTTCTAAATCTTCACAGGCTCGCAGTGCTTTTTGATAGCTGCCATAGTATTCATTGGCATCCACCATGGAAAGCGTTGGAACAGAGACAGTAAAGCTGCCGTTTGCAGACAATGTGGTTTCTGCCTCAAAGGAATCTTTCTTCCAGGTGCCCACTTCAATTTCTCCTGTCCCCAAAGAAAGGCTGGTGGTGGTTTTGCAGGCTGTCAGCCCCACCGTCACCGTTTTGGGCGGCGTATAACCAAAAACAGCTGCACCCATGGATAACACCGCTGCTGCGACCAATGAAATGAAACAAACTTTACGAAAAACCAAATTGGTTCCTCCTTTCTGCGCCTGAATTTTGACAGTATTTTATTATACCGCAAACAGGCAAAAAAAGCAATGAAACGCCCCCTTTCTGCAAAAAAACAGATGGCATTTCTATCTTGTTAAAAAAAAGAAACGGTTGAAACATGGTTTTTCTTACTATATAATAAGGAGAGGAGGTGTTTTTCATGGAAGAAAAACAAGAAAAACAAATAACGCCCGCCGAGGAAGAAACCTATGAACCTGTACTGATGTTTGAAGACTGGGATGAAAACGGCCAATATCCACCTGCGGCCAACGACTTGTTTGGAGTGATTTGCTGATGCCTGAGACAACCATACCCTCTTGCAGCCATTTGCTCAGTCAAATGGAAGTGATCGAGCTTTCTGATATTCCATCCATCGATTTATATATGGACCAAGTGACCACATTGATGGAGGCAAAGCTTTCGGTCTATAAGCGCAACGAGGACGACAAAATTTTGACCAAAACCATGATCAATAACTATGCCAAAGCCAAGCTGTTTCCGCCGCCGAAGAAGAAAAAATACGGCCGCAGCCATGTGCTTTTGCTGATTTTGATTTACCATCTAAAAAGCGTCCTTTCCATCAACGATATTTATACCCTGCTTTTGCCCATCAACGAGGCATTGGAACAGGACGAGCAAGCGCCTTTGCTGTATGATGTATACAATGCTTTCTTGGACATTCAAAAAACATTGAAAACCACCACAGCCGAGAATCCTTTGGCCATTGAAACCGTTTTGCAGCAGATCCAAAAAAACCGCACCGATGAAAATGCGGCTATCCTCTCTGTCCTCTCCTGGGCCCTTTTGGCCAACAGCGCCAAACGGGTGGCAGAATTTCATTTGGACACTCGTTTTCCAAAAACAGGAAAAAAATAACTTATTTTTTGCCTGAGTGACTCTTTTTTCTTGACTGTAAAGCAGCTTAACCCCTTATACTGAGGGCAAAGAAGAAGGGAGGAAGGCCAATGACAATCAAAGAAATGGAAACAAGATGCCATTTGGACCGGGCCAACATTCGGTTTTATGAAAAGGAAGGATTGCTGTGCCCGGCAAGACTTGCCAACGGCTATCGAGATTATTCCGAGGAAGACGTGGAAACTTTACTGCGGATTAAATTATTGCGGGCGCTGCAAGTGTCTTTAGAGGACATCAAGCAGTTACAGCAAAATCCCCTTTCGCTGCAAGCTTTTTTGCACCAGCACCAGCAGACCTTGGCCCGCATGGCCGAGCAGACGGCGGCGGCCCAACACGTTTCCAAACAAATGGAAGACGATGGCACCACCTATGACCAGTTGGACGCCGAAAAATATCTGCGGCTGTTTGAAACCCAGCCTGCTCTGGTGCCAGAAGGAGACCAGGTGGAACGGGTGCAGGCTCCTTGGCGCCGCTATTTTGCCTTTGGGGTGGATTTTGGCATTTGCCAGGTGATTTGGCTTGCTTTGCGCCATTTCCTTCTCCCCTCGTTTCCCAGTATGAACCAAAGCTGGGCTTGGGATGTGGTGGATATCGTTGCAAGCCTGGTGCTCTATTTCTTCTTGAGCGCCCTTTGTCTTTCTCGTTTTGCCACAACGCCCGGTAAAGCCATCTGGGGCTTTCGGGTGGAAGGGGAAAACGGCCAGAAATTGACCTTGCAGCAGGCCTTAAACCGCAGCTTTTTTAGCTTGCGCTATGGTTGTGGGTTTCAAATCCCCATCTACAGCCTCTATCGGCTCTATCGCAGTTATCAAGATTTGAAACGCTGGCCCCTGCCTTGGGAGGAAGGCTCTGTTCTGACATTGAAAGACAAAAAAGGATACCGGATTGCACTCTTTGTATTGGCCTATGCGGCTTCCTTTGGTGCTGTTTTGCTTCTTACGTTTTCCGAATTACAACCGCCCAACAAGGGGCCTTTGACCGTAGCCGAGTTTTCGGAAAATTTCAATTACTATATCAGGCTTTTTCAGGGCGACCCCTATCATAAACTGAACGAAGCCGGTCAGTGGGTGGAAGATTTTCCGGAAAACTATTGGTCGATTTCAAACCTTACCGGCCAACAGCCTGCTTTTGTCTATGATACCGACGAAAACGGCCATCTGCGCTCCGTTTCCTTCTTTACGGAAAACGATGACCCGGTCCATTTGATGAGCTCCAACCAAAGGGAAATGCTCCTGGTTTCCTATTCTCTGGTGGGAGCCAGACAGAAAAACCCCTTTGACTTTTTTTGGTCCCAGGCAGTGGATGAACAAATCCAAGCCTATGCTTTTAATGATTTTTCTTTTACGGTGGATGGGGTAGCGATGCAGGCCAATGTGGTCATAGAAGATTACTTAGGCAATGGTGCCTATCGGGTACCAAAAGAGGATGGAAATCCCTATTGCTCCATTGATTTTTCGGCAACGATTTTGGAATAAAAAAACCAACCTTTGGCGCAGCTTTATAAGAAAACAAAGAGAGCTGAAATCCTTACCTACAAAGGATTTCAGCCCTCTTATTTTTATAACAGAAGATGATTTCTTCTAAAGGCTGCTATCGCAATTTCCAAGAAGAAAACAAAAGCAACGTTTTCTTCTTGAAAAACCGCTTTACGGTTGGTTTTTAAATTCTTTGCCGTACCACTTCATACATCAGTACTGCCGCCGCCACAGAGGCATTGAGGCTTTCGGCCTGCCCCGGCATGGGGATTTTCACCAAGGCGTTGCAAAGGGCCGCTGTTTCTTCTTGCAAGCCATTGGCTTCGTTTCCAATGGCAAAGCAGCATCCCTTTTGTAACGGTAAGTCATAGGGAAAGCCTTCTCCTTTCAGATGGGCGGCATAGACGGCAATGCCCGCCTGCTGGAGCAAAGAAATGGCCTCTTTGGCCGACACATGTTGCACCACCGGCACATGAAAAATAGCCCCCATGGTGCTGCGCAGCACTTTGGGATTATAGACATCCACCGTCCCTTTGGTGAGAAACACCCCCTGCACGCCGCAGGCTGCCGCCGTGCGGATGAGGGTGCCCAAATTGCCCGGATCCTGCATGGCCTCTGCCAGCACAAAAAATCCCGGTTGGGCTGCCTGCCCAATCACCTCCTCCAAGGAAACCTTTGGCTGCTTCACCACCGCCAGCACCCCTTGGGTGTGTTCCGTTTCTGTCACTGTATCAAATAAAGCGTCTTTGGCAAGATAGACAGGCGCCTTTTTTTCATACTGTGCCACATCAGCTGTGGCAGCAAAGGATTCCGACAGCAAAAAAAACTGGCACTCCTCTGCCACTTCCGACACAAAGCGGGCCCCTTCTGCCACAAAAAGACCTTGTTTTTCCCGTTCTTTTTTCGTTTGCAGCGCTTTGACCAATTTGATGATTTTATTTTGACTGCTTTCTATTACCATAGTATCACCCAAAGCCATTATAACAAGGAAAGGCAAAAAAGTAAATTTACAGCCGGAAAATTTTATGATATGCTGGACAAAATGCTTTGATTTGAGGTGATACCATGTCTGGATCCATATTGGGAACTCGATTTCAAATTTCCACTTGGGGCGAAAGCCACGGCAAGGCCCTGGGTGTTACCATTGACGGCTGCCCGGCAGGGCTTCTGCTTTCAGAAGAAGATGTGCAGCAAGAGCTGGACCGCCGCCGCCCCGGCCAAAACCCCTTTGGCACCATGCGCCAGGAGGCCGATGCCGTGACCATCCTTTCCGGCGTTTTTGCAGGCCGCACCACCGGCACGCCCATTGCCATGATTGTCTATAACAAAGACCACCATTCCACCGACTATGGCAATATTGCCAGCTGTTTTCGGCCAGGCCATGCCGATTATACCTTTACCCAAAAATATGGCTTTCGGGACTACCGGGGCGGCGGCCGCTCTTCTGGCCGAGAAACCTTAAGCCGGGTGGCGGCAGGCGCTGTGGCCAAGAAGATTTTGGCCCAGATGAACATTTCCTTTACAGCCTATGCCAGCCAGATTGGCCCCATCTGCTGCGAAACCTTTGCAGAAGAAGAAATCAAGCAAAACCCCCTTTGCATGCCCGATGCAGCGGCTTATGAAAAGGCGGCGGCGTTTTTGGAACAATGCAAAAAAGACCAAAATTCTGCCGGCGGCATCGTTTGCTGCCGCATTGACGGCGTACCGGCTGGCCTTGGTGCCCCGGTGTTTGAAAAGTTGGATGCCCGTCTGGCCCAGGCCATGCTTTCCATTGGCGCCGTCAAAGGCTTTGACATGGGCGACGGCTTTGCTGCCGCCGCATCCACCGGCTATGAAAACAACGATTTTTTCACTGCCGCAGACGGAGCCATTCAAAAAGAAACTAACCACAGCGGCGGCGTCTTAGGCGGCATCAGCGACGGCAGTCCGCTGTTCTTCCGGGTGGCCTTTAAACCAACGCCTTCCATTGCTAAACCCCAGCCCACCGTAGATGAAATGGGAAATCCCCTCTCCCTTTCCATCCATGGCCGCCACGATCCCACGGTGGTGCCCCGGGCTGTGGTGGTGGTAGAGGCCATGGCGGCGCTGGTGCTGGTGGATTTATTGATGGAAAACGCCACCGCCTCCATGGACCGGCTGTTGGCTGCTTATCAAAAATAAGCTGGTCTAAAACATCCTCCTTTTCATAGACTTGTAAGAGAAAAGGAGGAGACAAGATGAAACCATATCAAAAAGAGCAACGGCTGTTGACTTATTTTTTTCTGGCGTCGGGGCTTTGTTTTGCTCTGGGCGTGATCCTGGGCGTGCTGCGAGAAGGTACGCCTGCGGCTGCGCCCAGCACCCTTTGGAGCTGCTTTTTGGAACGGGGCAAATGGATTGCCAGCGCCTTTTTTCTGGGATTTTTCCCTTTTGGGCTCTTTTTTGTGCTGCCGCTGCTGGTTTGCTGCGGGTTTGGGTTTGGGACGGCGGCCGCCGCCTGTTTTCCGGTGCCGACGGCCTATGTATTGCTTTTTATTCAATACCTCCCCTACTTGGCTGCCCTTCTTTTGCTGGGTTCTGCTGCCAGCCTCCTGTCATTTTTGCGCTATTTGCGCCCAGAAAACAAAAAAGCCGCCTTGCCAAGAGAACAAAGAAGGCGCTATCTGGAATATACCATTTTTTTTGTTTGCGCCTTGGCGCTGACCTTTGTTTCCGCCCTGTTTTGGTTTATTTTCCCATCATAATGCCAAAAAAATGCTGTTAGTTTCCATCGAAAGCAACAATCTGAAAACTTTTTTCTCCTTGCTATCGACATTTTTCCTTTTGTGTCCTATAATGCTGTTATCAAGAGGAAAAAGGGGTTTTTATTCTTGGATACTTATATCACAGCGTTTTTAGATTACCTGACACAGGTGAAAAAAGCGTCTGTCAATACCATTGCATCTTATGGCAGAGATTTAAGCTGCTTTTCTTTGTATGCACAAACGATGGGAATTTCATCTTTGACAGATGTCACAAAAACAATCGTCATGTCTTACTTATATAGCCTGGAAAAGGCCCAGCGCTCTGCTGCCACCATTTCCCGCAACACAGCATCTTTGCGCTCTTTTTACCAGTTTATGCTGGCAAAGGGATGGATCAAGGAAAATCCTGTTTTAGGGCTGGAGTCGCCCAAAGTGGAAAAACACCTGCCGCTGATCTTATCCACAGAAGAAATGGAACATCTGGTGGAGCAGGCAAAAGCTGAGGATGCTAAAGGGGTGCGGGACAAAGCCATGCTGCAGCTGCTTTGCAGTACAGGCATGCGGGTGACAGAATTGGTTTCTCTGCGGGAAAAGGACGTCAGCCTGGCCTCCGGCTATGTGGTTTGCGGCGATGAGAATAAACAGCGCATTCTCCCCCTGCAAGGAGAAACGGTTTCGCTTTTACGGCTTTATCTGGAAAAATACCGGCCGCTATTACAGCGCAGCCGCCCCTGTGATGCATTGTTTTTAAATTATATCGGCCAGCCCATGTCCCGGCAGGGGTTTTGGAAAATTTTAAAAAGTTATGCAAAAAAAGCCGGCATTACAAAAGAAATTACGCCCCAGATGCTGCGCCATTCCTTTGCTTACCACCGGATGGAAAATGGCTGTGATGTGGAAACGCTGCGAGAAATGATGGGCCACAGCGACATTTCTTCCACACTGCTTTATGCCAAAATGAGCATCAAAAAATAACCTGCGGAAACTGGTCGATTCCCCTGTCCTGGGAAAATAGACTTGATTGGTTTTGGGGATTATGCCCTTATGGGCAAAAGCCTTTCCTAAAAGAACACAGTTTGGCCCCAAAATGCTAAGGAAAAAAGCGATTCTCCTCATCAAAGGGAATCGCTTTTTTGATTGGAACAATCAACAGCAATCAGTAGCCATATTCTTTGGCGATCTGTTTCAGTTCCTCCTTGTCGGCATTTTTGATCCGGCTTTCGTCCAGAAGCATGGCCCCCAGGCCTGTCGCTGCACCGGCATAGACGTCAGCAAGGAGTTTTTTTCTCAATTCTTCCGTATCCCTTGTATTTTCACTCATGCTAATATCTCCTTAATACAGAATATTAATCGTCCCAAAATGGTTCGTCATCATACCCGTCATCATTGTAATCATCGCTAAAAATATCCACATCTGGTTCTGTAAAATTAAAGAAGTGTGCCTCATCAGGGAAATTCCACTGTGGTATAACCTCTGTTGTAGTTTCCTCCAGCATAATTCCAAAGAAATATTCTCCTCCGTCAGGAGTTAAAAAATGTGGTTTTCCGTTTATGGTTTTAACCTCAATTTCTTTTTCCAAATCACCAAGACTTATTTTCATCAAAATTTCTATGAAATAATCAGGATATTCATACCATGGTCTTTCTTTAGAGAAAAATTCTTTCACAGAATATTCATTTTCATATTCTTCCTCCAGCGTTTCAAAAAAATCATCGCAGCCTTCTCCTAAGAATACCTTTCCTGCTGCGTCTTTCCACTGACCATCCTGCCACAGCATAATAGCATATTTAAACACATACTCCATAACTAAAATATTTTTACCAAAATCTGTTTCATCTATATTTTTGCTTATAAAATCGTTATACTCATCTATAGACACAGAATTTGAATAAAGCTTAAATTCACATATATTACCGTCAGCATTTTCCGCGTTATATTTATTTAAAATACACACCTTTTTCTCTGATGCTTCATCATCATAGATGTAATCATCTAATGACCAAACACTGTTGTCTTTTCTTGATTTGCATATAGTATCAGAACCAGCAGGAGAATAATAACTAAAGTAATCCGTTGTATCAGTTACTGAAAATGTAATTTCAACACCAACCGCTATTTCAATGTCAGGATGTGTTTTTGCAATATTATTTATAATATCCAAAACAACAAGGGCAATATTAGAAAAATTGTCCCACTCCAGTTCAACATCTTCGTCGCTGTCAGATATGCTTTTAATCTTGTCTTTCAGCATATCACTTATATACTGAGCCTCTTTTTCAACCTCGTCATTTATGTAATCATCAGGAAGAGTTTTAAGCCATGAAATAATACTTTCTGGGATATCCTGCATTAAAGCTCCGCTTCCATAAAATCCCACCTGAAAATCGCCGTCATATCTCATAAAAACACCTCTTTTTTATACCAATTCAAAACGTATCTTCTTTTTAGCGGCATATCTATGAGCAATAGAGCCTTTCTTAACCTGAAGTATAACCTTGTACTCAAACACCCCAAACAGCTCCTGTGCTTTTGGATACTGGGCAAAGATGCCATTTCCGCCATCATCAATTTGGGTGACAGAAGCAGGAATCAAAAGTTTTCTCTTGCTGTAGCCCCATTCCCCTTCTAATACTGGTCCATAGTTAAAGCCGCAGGCGTATAAGCATTCCTTTCCAAGATATATAAGACCTTCCGGAAGAGTTATGTCATGGAGGCTTTCGCAATAGTATAAAGCCTGGTTCTCTATTTTTATCACGCCATCAGGAATATCCAAGCTTTCAAGAGAAATGCAGTTTTTAAATACCTTACTTGCCAACACCCGCACGCCTTTTGGCAAATCTGCCTTCTTCAGAGTCTTGCAGTCCTCAAACACAGATGCGCCAATGGCTGTGCAGCTTTCCGGCAGCACCACTTCCTCCAAAGAAACGCATCCCATAAAGGCTTTATTTTGCACCCATGTGACGCCCTCCGGCACAATGACTTTTTCCACAAACTCATTGCCCTCAAATGCGCCGACCCCAATGGTTGTGATTGTTTTGCCGTCCATTTCATTGGGGATTTCAATGACGCTTTCTTCGCCTTGGTAGGACTTGATTTCGGCGCTGCCATCTTCCAATTCATTGATTTCAAAGGTGCCTTTTTCTACGTTTCGCACTGGAGCGGTGCTTAAGAGATAGTCCAGTATGGTTTCTCTTTTGCCGCGTTTTGCAGCCGCAATGAATTTTCTTCTGCATTTATCAATATTAGGATATATCTTTAAGCAGGCAAGCAGATAACACTCCGCAGATCTTGTAAAAGCTTCTCCCGATATTCTCTGTTCCATTTCCGAGTCCAGATACCGATCGGAATAAATATATTCTATTGTACTATCGCCGCAAAATTCAAATGCTTCCAAGTCTGGACAGTCGCAGAACACATTATCCTCTATCTTTGTGATGCTCTTTGGTACGGACATTTTTTTTATGCTGCTATGTTGAAAAGCAGAGGAACCTATTTTTTTCAAAGAATCCGGCAAAATAATTTCATCAAAGTGTGAATTTTGGAACGCAAAGGCTTCGAGCTCCTCCACGCCGTCCGGCACAACATAAGTTCCTGTCATTTGGGCAGGTGCCTTCATGAGCTTTTTGCCGTCTTTTGCATAAAGCACACCGTCAACATCCTTCAAATATGGATTTTCAGGATCAACGGTGATTCTTTTTAAGCCTCTTGCGCCATAAAGCGTGCCAAGCCACACATCGGCTACATTGTTCGGTATGGAAATACTTTCGATCTCATGGGGATCTTCCGCTGAAATGGCAACGGTACATTCTCCTTCCGCTTGTGCAATCAGCGCCTGTGGGATCACCATGTCTTTGTCTTGCCCCTTATACTTTAATTCCCATCTTTCTTTGCTCCACCCGGAATGATAAAATTCAAAATCATTCATACTGCTCATAAGTACTCAGCTCCTTTACTGCAAAAACCGGAATAAATCGTACTCAGTTATTATTTTTATATCTTTGCCCTTTGCTTTTTCTTCCAATGCCTTTTCCACCTTTTTGGCGCCGGCCGAGCCAAAATCGCCAATGACTAGATAGTTGGTTTTGCCGCTGACAGCACCGGTGCATCTGCCGCCCTTTGCCACAATCAGTTCTTCCACGGCCTTTCTGTCGCCGTCACAGTTTTGGAAATCCCCAGTCAGCACAAAGGCTTTCTCGGTAAAGTCCAGGCTGTCTATGTCCTCTGTGGGATAGTTTGGCTCTGTATCCCAGTCGTTGACATCTTCGTCTTCGTCGTCTTCATCGTCATCATCCTCATCATCGTCGTAACGATGCGCAAAATATTCATCGTCATAGCCTTCATCTATGTTTTCTTCTACCGGGCAGCCCCACATATCCTCGTATGCGCCGTTAAACTCTTCCCATTCCTCCGTGTCAGGCGAAAACTCAAGAAAGAAGTCAATAAACGGGTCTTGTCCATACTCGCCAACACATTCTATGATTCCCTCATAATCATCAATATCTTCAAATATATTGGTAGGTATTATATTATTTTTTACCCACTTGCGCAGCTTCTTTCTATCCACCTCGGAGAGAAAGCGTTCAAAAAAGTCCACGGCAGCATTCAAAGCAGCTTTATCGTCCCAGGTGGGAACGATATCCTCACAATCGATGGTTTCATAGCTGATGCAGCTTCCATCGTCAGAAGTAAACTCACCTATTTCATGAATATGAACGCCGCAGCCTTCTTCCACATCCTCAAAATCAAATTCAATGATAAGGTTCTTTTCACTCATTATTTTAAGTAAGTGATCATACTGCTCCTCTGTGGTAGTATGAATAGGCTCGCCATTTGGTCCTTTAGGATTATCTTTAAACCACTGTCTGGACCAGTCCTCAAATGAATCAAGAGTTCCCGAAAACGACCATCTGCCGCAGCCGAAAAACTCCGCTGTAAGATGCTCCTCGTCAAAATCACTGTAGCAGCCCTGTATACCGTACTCGCCATAGAACCCCCATAAGTCTAACACCGGTTCCAAAGCATCAATGGCTTCCTGTGTCCAGTCGCCTTTTAATGTAATTTTTCCGTTCGCACTTGAAATGTTTGCCATGACAACCGCCTCCTAAAACCATGTAAAACAAAATGAAAACAGACAGAAACGCTTCGGATCAATACAAAAAATTATCCATGATTCCCTTTTATTTTAACAAAATGATTTTTGTTTTACAATTATTTTCCAAATTTTCTTTCTTTTTTCTGTTTTTATTAGACAAAAGCCCCAAACTGCCTTCACCAGGCAATTTTGGGGCTTTTACATCATGATCTGAATCGCCGTCTATCTCTTTATTCATCAGCGGTCAATGGATTCCACTTCTTTGGAGAGGATTTTGCCGCTGGCTGCATCCAGTTCAAGCTCATATTCCATGTCTTGAATAATCAGTTTGATTTCATAGACCAGTTTGCCGTCATCCCGGTCCAGTTCTGCCTTCACCACATGGGATGTTTTAGCACCATCAATGGCAGCGGCTGCCAGTTTTTTGGCCTCTTCCATAGTCAAAATCTGGCTGGATGTGTGATTGTCTTGATAAAAACGGCCTGTGCTTTCGGCATCCATGTCATATTTGATGACGGTACCGGTTTTGGCGTCGATTTCATACTCATATTCTGTGCCGTCTGCCGTGTAAAATTCCACTTCGTATACTTGCCGTCCATCATCCCAATCCAGTTTTGCTTTGGATACGGTGATGTTTTTCTCCGTCACACCGGCATGGGCAAAGGCCGCTTGTTTCGCTTCTTCCAGCGAAGTGTCGCCTGTTGTGCTGGATGTAGAGGAAGAACGAAAACTATCGGCATCGGTCACCAAAGGCTTGTTATCATTTCCCAGTGTCACCGTTTTGGTTGCCTCATCCCAGGACACTTCTTTTCCCATCAAGCTGCCAATGGCCCGCAAAGGCAGATAGGTGCTTCCTTCATACAGCAGCGGATAAGTCCGGTTGCCGCTGGCGTCGGTAAAGGTCTGGGTTTTGCCGTCCACCACGATGGTAAATTCATCGCAGATTTGTGCTGTCACCTGCTTTTGTTTTGCATCCTCGTCTGTTTTGCCCTGTACAGCAGAAGTGGTGCGGCTGCCAGAGAGGGTGACTGTCAAGGTGTTTTCATCCCAATTGACGTTTTTCCCCATCAGTTCTCCAATGGCCCGCAGCGGCAGATAAGTGGTGCCGTCATAGACCAGGGGATGGACTTCTGACTGGTCGGCATGGAAAAAATCCCGCTCCACACCATCGATGACAATGGTAAACTGAGGGCAAAGCTGTGCCTTCACACTGGTGGAAGCCAAAGTTCCCATGGGAAAAGCAAATACCCCAACGCCCATTGCCGCTGCCAATAAAACTGCACTCCATCTTTTTTTGTTCTTCTTCATACCATTTTCTCCTTCCTGCTCATTTCATCAAAGATTCTGCTTCCCAGCTGCGAATGGCGCCGCTGAAGCCATCAATTTCAAATTCATATTTCATCCCGTCATAACGGATGGTCCCTTCATACTCCACCCGGCCGTCGTCCCGGTCCACTTCAAATTCTGTCATGTCCTGCCAGGTAGCCCCAGGCACTTGGGAGAGGGCCAGTTCTTTTGCTTCATCTTCAGAAAGCTGCTGGTTTTGCCCATCACTTGCAACGTGTTCTGCATCATAATCATAGGCCAGCACTTCTCCCGTTTCGCCATCCAGTTCATAATCATATTCCTTTTGGTCCGAGGTTATAAATTCCACTTCATAAATGGGTTTGCCTCTCTCCCAATCCAACTCTGTTTTCACCATGGTCACCTGCTGGCCATCGACGCCTGCATGGCTGTAGGCCGCCGCTTTTGCTTCTTCTTCTGTCAACAAAGCGTCCGTTTGCGCCGTTTGTGCTGGCATAGACTGGGTTGTGGATGCTGCCGTGCTGTTCTCTGTTGCGGCCGCTTCTTTTTGTTCTGTCGTACTGCTGATGACAATGCCTGTCAACGCATCCACATCATAGGAATAGAGGGCCTGTTGGGTGGAAAAATCCACCTGGTAATATGCCAGGCCGTTTTTTGTTTTTTGGGAAATTTCTTCCGTCAAAATATCGCTTTCTGCCACAGATGCATCCTGCAGCGCTGCTGTTTTTGCCGCATCCAGCCCAATGGGCTTTTTGGTGCTTTCTGTCTGCTGGCTGCAAGCAGTTAAACAAAGAATCATTGCTGCCAGAAGCAACCCGCCTTTTCGTTTCATTTTCGCCGCCTCCTTTCTCTTTCTTGCTGTTATCTTATCATGGAAACATGAAAGAAACATGAAACCACAGAAATTTTTTTATTCCGTTTGGAAAGGCAGATGCAGTGTAAAGGCGCTGCCTTTTCCAAGACAGCTTTCCAGAGTTAGAAATCCGCCGTGGAGGTGGGCAATTTTCTGCACCAAAGAGAGCCCCAGGCCAAACCCATTGCCGCCGGAACGGGCCTCATCCACTTGATAAAACCGCTGCCAGATTTTTTCCTGCTGTTCTTTTGCAATGCCAATGCCGTCATCTTCCACCGTCAATAGCAGTCCATCTTCTTTTTTCTGCAGCCGCACCCAGAGGTTTCCCTCTTCTTTACCGTATTTTACGCCGTTTTCCAGCAGATTTTGCACCAACTGCCCCATGAGCCCCACATCTACCCAGCCAAACAAGTTTTCCTCCAGCTGTAAGTGGAGGGTTGTTTTTGCCAGCGGCACCTGCCGGCAGACTTTGTCCAGCCAAAGGCTGAGATTGGTCCATTCCAGATGAAGGCGTTCTGTCCCTTGGTCCAGTCTGGTCATCCGCAGCAGCTGTTCCACCAAAGCAGCCATTTTGTCCGCCTGCCGCTGGATCATGGTCAGGCTTTCTGTCCGCTCTTCCATGGTTTCATCAAAAGATAAGGAATAGTCACAGGCGCTTTTAATGACAGAAATGGGCGTGCGCAGTTCATGGGAAGCATCGGAAGTAAATTGTTTTTCCGCCTCGAAGGACGTTTCCAGCCGCCCCAGCATTGCATTGAGGGTATTGGCCAGCAAAATCCATTCCTGGCTGGTGGACTTAACCAGGATGCGTGCCGACAAATCGGCCCCTTCGGTGATGGAGTTGGCTGTAGCAATCATCTCATCCAAAGGGCGAAACGTCCTTTTGGCAATACAGTAGCCGCCAAACGAAGAAAGAAGCAAAAATACCGGCATGGCCACAGCCACCAGCACCAAAAGCCCCTCCAGCACAGCCAAATAGGCCGGCGCCTGCATTACGCCGCGCACCCAGACACCGTTTTCCCACCCGAAAGGGCGCCAAAAGTCCAGCACAAAATAGTCTGTTTCTCCATCAGAAAGGAGACGGGTGGTTCCATTTTGAAACTGGCCCATTTCAGTGAAGTTGACTGGCATCTGCCCGGCCAGCAGTGTCTGATTTTGGCTGTAGACGACGGTGTAGACGCCATTTTGATAAAAGGAAAAATCCTCCCCCACCTGCAGCGAGCCGTCCACAAAGGAAAGCGCCTGCAAATTGTTTTCCACCACGCCTTCCAGCTGGTCCATGGAAGTCTGCCGCACCACATAACTGGTGATGCCGGCCACAAATCCCAGCACAATGGCCATCATCAAAAGCGTTAACAGCAAATACCATCCTGTCAGTTTGACTTTGATGGAAGCGTGTTTCATGGCGTTTCCTCCTCTGTTTTGCTGCTTTCTGCCCGCAGCACCCATCCCACCGTCCGCACCGTATGAAGCAGTTTGGTGTCATATCCTTCGTCTATTTTTTTGCGCAGACGGCTGATGTAACCATCTACGTTGTTGGAACTGCCGGCATAATCATAATTCCAGATGCGGTCTTCCAGCTGTTCTCTGGAAACCACGATGCCCTGGTTTGTCATCAAATAGGCCAGGATGGAAAACTCTTTGGGCAGCAAATGAATGGCTTTGCCGCTGCGTGTCACTGTTCTTGTTTTTGTATCCAGCACCAAATCAGCCAGGATAAACTGATTGCTGCGCTGGCCTGCATATTTTCTTGTCATGGCACGGATTCTGGCCAGCAGCTCCTCAAAGGCAAAGGGTTTGATGAGATAATCGTCTGCCCCAAGATCCAGCCCCTTCACCCGGTCGGAAATACTATCTTTTGCCGTCAAAAACAAGATAGGCAAATCCACATTTTTTTGACGCAGTGTCTCAACCAAGGTGTATCCGTCCATTCGCGGCATCATCACATCCACCACCAGGGCATCATACGCGGCACCCTTGAGATAAAGCAGCGCCTCCTGTCCATCAAAACAGCCATCGACACTGTAGCCGGATTTCTGCAATGTTTTCACAATCAGTCGGTTCATATCTGCTTCATCTTCCACAACAAGAATACGCATGGGTGTTCATCCTTTCCTCTGGGTTATTTTCGTTTATTATATCATACCAACCTGGAAAAAACATGAAATTTCATGGTTTCATCCTTTTGTCCTGCCATTTGCTTTTTGATGAAAACATGGCTTTTCACAGAAATCTATTTGCAGACCAGTGGGAGAAGGTGAAGTAATGATGAAAAGGCCATATATCCTTCCTCGCCTGAACACAACTGAACAATTTCTAGGAAGATGTTTTTAAAAGACAGACCAGACTTGTTTTGTGAGCTGTAACCCATTTATATGGTGGAATCTGTGGAATAATATAAAAATAAAAGCGAAAGGGCTTGTTGTCTGTAACCAGCAGAAAACAAACCCTCTTAGCTTTTTGTAATGATAATGAAAAACAATTGCCTGCCTTTTTTGGATTCTGCTCAGTATATGGACGGCCCTGTTCTTCTTTCTAGGTTTCTGATTCTCGTTTTCCTTATCCTTTGCTGCTTTGCATTTCCAGTTCCGAAATCATCATTTCGCCCCAGCTGTAGTTTAACAGATAAGAGCCTTTAAACAGATGGCTATATTTTGTTTTGCCAGACAAAAACTGATACAAGTCACAGGTGACAAGCCCTACATTGAGCCGCCGCAGCCCTCGCTTAGACTCCACCAATTCTTCAATGCCATACGCCTTTAAGGCATTACGCAGATGCATCACTGCTTTTCTAAGCCTTGCCATGGTCACTTTATTGACCGGCTCCTCTTCCCACAGGCAGGAAATCAAGTCTGCCTGAGATACATAGGCGCCCCGCCGATCCACCAAAATGGCCAGCAGTTCCTTTGCTTTGGCATTTTGAATCAGCAGCGGCTCTCCATTGACAAACACTTCAAAATAGCCAAAGGTGCGAATGTAAATTCCTTTGGTAACAAAATATTCTTCGCTTTCCGTCCCGGTGTCATAACCGTCTTGCAGATCATCCATGGACGGATCATAGAGCACATATTTGTTGCGCCCTGTCAGTTTTGCATGGTGCAGTGCGGCATCGGCTTTTTCATATAAAGACTGAAATTCTTCTCCATCGTCTGGAAAAACAGATACACCGGCGCTGACAGAGATGGTAACGCCCCATTTCAGCTCTTGATACATGGATGCAATGATGATACGCAGTTTTTCTCTGGCAAGATCCATATCCGAAAATCCACCGGTGAAAATGGCAAATTCATCTCCGCCCAGCCGCGCCAGGATATCTTCGCTGCCGCTGACCAGTTTCAGCGTTTGAGCTACTTTTTTTAGGACGGTATCGCCATAATGATGACCAAATCTGTCATTGACTTTTCCAAACCCATCCACATCGAGCATAATCAACAGCCGTTTTTCTTTTCCCTGCACCAGTGCATACTTGTCGTTAACCCAGTCCATAAAAGCCGGCCGGTTATAGATGCCAGTAATTTGGTCTATTTTTGCCATTTCCAAAAGCTTGCGCTCATATTGTTTTTCTTCATTGATATTGATACAAGTAAGCCAGATGTTGATGGAAGAAGTATAGGGATCCTTCATGGTTTGATAAAAAACCCTAATCCAAGTTGGCTCTGTGTCATAATGAATCAAAATTTCTTTTGTGGCATAATTGGTTCCATCTTTTGTATATTTTAAAATGTTTTCCCTGGAAAAACAGGCAATGAAATCTGTTTTATCCTCCGGCATGACATCATCCAGCATTCTTTGGTATGCTTTGGTGTAAGATGCCGTAAAAGCAGAAACATAACAAGGCGGGATAGTTCCATCGCTTTTTTCAAAGGAATCCTCCGTCACATTATATTCCAGGTTCAAAAATATTTTTCTGGAACCAATTTTCGTATAATCGGAAAAGCGCAGCGATGCCAGTTGATGTGCCCTTTGTTCTGTGATGTCCTCACAAAACAAAACGGCATAGGCTGGTGTGTTGCTGTCGGTAAAGACATTAGTAAATGTGCTGCGATACCATCTTTGACCGCCGTCTAGCCTGTTTACCTTAAAATTCATGGTTCCATTTTTCTTTCCCTGGCACATTTCCTCATGAAACTGTTTGGCCAGATTCAGGCTTTCTTCCGCAACATAAACTCCGCTGATTAAGCTTTGCGCCGTATGTTCTTTGATGTTTTGGAACAAACTTTTTGCAATGGAATTGATTGGCTCATAGCGCATACTGGAAAAATCATATTTTAAAATCACTTTATGGGAATCTTCTGCAATGATTTCCAAAATCCGCTCCCGTTCTTTTCTTTCATTCCTGTCATCCGGGCCCGTTTCTGCTGCATTTTCCTCTGCTGCCGCCAAAGAAAAGGGTTCCTTTGCGGCGGCAGCAAAAACAGGATTGTTCCAGTTCTTCATGGGAAGAACGGCTGCATAGGCCCACATCCTTCCCTGGTCGTCTCTGACCGACTTCATGGAATCCAGCACCCAGATTACTTTTTGGCTCTTTGTTTTTAGACGGTAATATAAATTGAGCTGGTGGGGATATTCGGCCAATTCCTGTAAAGAAGCTTCCACCAGGGCTTGATCTTCATCAAAAATAAGAGGACCATACTGGTTTTGGTACTTTTCTTTCATTTCGTTTCGCGTATAGCCGCACATCTGGCAGAAGCAGTCGTTTGCATAGCAAAGTTCCTTTGGCTCATCCAGATGAAAAATCAGCAGCCCGGACGGGAAATTTTCTACGGCAGATTTCATTTGCAGCCGTTCTTTTTCCAGCTGTGTGTGCATTTGCTCCAGCTGGTTTTGCAGCCCTGCATGTCTTCCATGATTGACACGGCTGAAAGAAACTTTTTTTCTACTTCCCCTGCTGACCTTAGATGCTGCAATGTTTTTGACTTGGGAAAGCGGAAAAGAAGCATCTTCTCCGGTGTGTTGTTCTTGACGGGTATCTTGTTGGTCCATTTCAGTCACGCTCCAAACAGTGTATCGCAAAACAGGAATACCTGCCTGAGCCGTTGAACACAGCTGCGGCATGGGTTATCTTCAGTATAATGCAAATAATTAGAAAAAGCATCCAATTTTGGAAAACTTCAAATATTTTTAATAAACAATCATTCTGCCTGCTGTTTCCAGCGCGCCACAACTACAAACCTGCCCTCTTCTGTGTGGCTGCTGCAGGTGACAAGCACAAGGATTTCATCTCCAAAAACTGGAATCACGCTTGTGTCATATAACGCGGCCTGCTGCACATTGGCAGCAAATTCCGTAAACGGTGCTTCTTCGCTGAGATCTTGATAGGAATAAAATCGAAATACATTTTCTTCCTCTTGGGAATAGACCTTGGAATAAAAAGCCCCCACAATATCAAAATCCTTTTTCCCATCCTTGGTATAAAGACGAATGGATGGATGCTGCTGCCAAAAAGATGCTTCTTTATACTCCAGCAGTGGATGGAACATGGTCCCGTTTTTCATGTTGTGTCCATAAATATAGTAAATACCGCAGCCTGGTGTATACCTTTCATCCAAAAATGGCACGCCGCTGATGGATGGCTCTTTTTGAAAACTATGATTGAGGTAATATTCCGGCTCTTGTGGGGTATACATCACAGGATAATCCAGCGAAGTATCTTCCAGCTGTATCCAGCCAAAGAGGTCCTCGTTTTCTTCTGCCAATTTTTTTATATTGGGGCCGTCACAGAGCAGGGGTTGTGGCCGTTCCGGGCCTGATTTCTTTTTTCTTTCTGCCTTTTTCATGTTTTTGGTGTCTAACACTTGTTCAAAAGTATCTATTTTTGTATCGGAAAGACGTTTTAGCGCATTTTTCTCCCGCTGCAGTTGCAGCATGGTTACGGCAATCATGATGAGAGAAAGCAAAAAAAGAATAAAACTGGCCCATTTCCAAATGGTTTTTACGCTCTTTTTTTGTAATTTATCCGATGCCAAAAACTGTTTTTTGTTTTTCATATTGCATGTTCCCTTCCCATTTTTTTGTTTCTTTGAAAAAGCAGTAGATGTTTGCCAAACATCTACTGCTCAATCCTACACCACTTTTTCCATTTACAAACTCAGTTTTTTCTTTTTTCCATAACAATCATTGCCGCCAAAGACAAGAAAGACAGCAAAGCCAACATCAGCCATATTTCGATACAGCTGGCGTCTTCTGTTTTTGGAATATGGTCCAATGGAGAAGTATGGACAGATCCTGCCGACCTCTGGGATCCTGTTTTGTTTGAAGCGGAAGGAAGGTTGTTCGTGGCCGTACGATCGCTTCGGGAAGTTTGAGGGGTGGGTTGATGTACTTGTTTTGAAGGAATATTGGAAATGGGTGTAGGATTCTTTGTTGTTGGTGGGTTTCCTTTTGGTGGTGCCGGAACATCTGGCGGTGTTTTTTCCTTTGGCGTCTCATTTTCCGGCGGCGGAGTTGGTTTATGCCGGTCCGGCCTAGATGGCGGATTTTGAGGGATGGCCTCATTGGTAAAGCGAACAACGACAACATCCTTATCCGGAATCTTTCCTGTGGCGTTATCGCAAGATACTCGATATCCTTCATTGCCGCTTTCTTCCACCTGATAGGAAATATCTTTTGGAAGATGATGAGCTGCCTTCTTTTCTCCATGTTTTAAGGAGAAAGTGGAAACGCCGTTTTCAAACTTCATTTCACCATAGGTCCCATTGATTGTTTTATCACTTAAAGTGACAGTAAAGGAGAAGGATTTTTCTAAATCCTGGCTTTCTCCAATTACATTTTTTGTCACAATCAGATTTCCTGTATCCTCTTTTTTTTCTTGTGGAGTATTGCCAGTTTTTTCTGTATTGATTACAAGAAACCCTGTTTGCATGCTTCCGTCGATGGAAACTTGATAAATCTTTCCATTGAGATTTACTGCACCATTTTCATCTGTTCCTTCTTCCGATACAGTATAGACAACTTCCTCTCCTGTCTTTTCATCCCGTTTTGAAAGATTTTCAATAATTTGTTTTGCTTTTCAACGATGCCTACCAACGCCCCACGCAACAGCGCACTATACAGCATTCAGAACTGAAATAATTTAGGGACAAGTCCTTAACGATTTAAGGCACTTGACCTGAAAACAAAACGTCTGTAACAATCTCGCTACGAGAGCGGCTGTTACAGACGTTTTCCTTTTTAGTGTGTAGTTTGTTGCCCCTTGCGCTGTAAATACGAGAGAGCGCACGAGAGCGGGGGAGAGCAACGGCTATGCGGACAAGTAATAGTTATCTGCGTTATCCAGCTTATCCATCAACTGACGGATTTTCCCTCGCCCCCATACCTTTATGTCTAACTGCTTTGCTTCGCTTTCTGCTTGCGCCGTGAGTGTGCTTGTAGTGATGATTACCACCATATCACACTTATAAATTGCTTTTCCTTTGTAGGTCTGACCTACGGCAACAGCGTCCACCTTTGTACCATTCCAGCGTTTACATTGAAAACCCCATTTTATATCGTCTTTTTCCGCTGTAATGTCTATGCCGTGGTCGCCGGAGCCACGAGTTACCCGCACATCTGTCCAGCCGTTTACACGGAGTAGGTCGGCACAAAAATGTTCAAAAGTCGTTCCGTCCATTGTATCAACATCAATCTGTGCGTCTAAAGACGGACTTCCTCTTTCAAAATCGTCTAATTCCTC
>CALWLF010000072.1 GCA_944381455.1 uncultured Clostridia bacterium
ACTTCGACTATATCTATACCAGCGAAGCCATGATTACCCTCAAGGGCAAAAAGCTCCATGGCAAGCGCAACCATATCAATAAATTGAAAAAAGAACACCCTGATTTTCAGTATGAGCCATTGACCAAAGACCATTATGAAGAATGTATGGCGTTGTATGATTTATGGCAGATGGACCACAAAGAGCCAACCATCACCCAATATGATGAGCGTTCTTCGGTGGAACGGGCGTTGTTGAATTTGGAAGAATTGGGCCTCACCGGCGGCATCATCCGCATCGACGGCGTGTTAAAAGCCTTCACGGTGGGCGAACAAACGCTGCCTTGGATGTGCCAGATTCATATTGAAAAGGCCGAAAAAGAAATTGACGGGCTCTACCCAACCATGAGCCAGCAATATGCTGCCCATGCCTGCACCGAGGCCCAGTGGATCAACCGGGAAGAGGATATGGGACTGGAAGGGCTGCGCAAGGCAAAGCTTTCCTATTTCCCGGCCAGGATGGTGGAAAAATACGATGTGTCTTTGGCTGTGGCCCAGGCGCAGGAAGAGGAAACCGTTCAAAAAAACGAGGAAAAAGTAGCCTGTGGAGCAGAGTAAACAGCGGAAACAGGTGTGGAAAAGCTGTTTTTTTCGGAAACGGCAGCAAGAAGCGTTTGCATGAAAAGAGAGGGAAGGAATCCTGTTTGAAAGGTTCTTCCCTCTTTTTTGGCAGAGGAGAAAGCTGGAAGCAAAAGAAACGCCGGAAACAAAGTTTCCGGCGTCTTTTTTGCTTAGAACATTCTTCTTTCAAAGGAATGATTACAGCCCCAGCAATTCTTCAAACGTAACGATTTTTGCACCAGCTGGCGGTGTTACTTGAGGCGCTTTATCGCTTGGCGCATAGTTCATGGCGCAATCCATGGTGAAGGAGCCGAAGCCCAGCAAATTCATATCCATCTGCATGGTGATATCGGCGCCATCTTGTTTCATATTCATGGTCATCATTGGCTCTTTTTCATAGCCAGCGGTCATGGTCATTTCATAGCCGGTGAAGGCTTTTTCGTCGCCCAAAAGATTCATGGTGCAGACACTGTTTGCACCGTCCATATCTGCCGTATAGGTGGAGGTGTAGCCGGTGTTTGTTTTGGTGAAGGCTTGGTCGCTGTAAAGGCCAACCATCATCTGGATGGCTTCGATGGAAGCAGCGGCGCCATAGGAATTGTCGGTGGGGATGGTTTCCACCATGCCTTTGATGATGCCGGCATAGTCATAATCTTTAGCCACTTGGATGAGGCTGGTCCAATCCATGCCCATGCTATCCATCAGTTCTTTGAAATTCAGTTCCAGATAGGTGTTTTCTTCTGTGCCGGCAAAGGTGGTCAAAAGCGGAGAGGCAAAATACATCTTGCCGCTGTCCATGTCGGCCAAAAATGTCATATCAAAAGATTCTAAAGCAGCTAAAGTTTCAGCCATAGTGGCCAGGTCTTCTGCAGGAATTTCAGCCGTTAAAGCGGAAAAATCTAATTTGGCATCGGCTTTCATTTCTACTTTGGTGGCGTTGGTGATGCCGGCTAAGGTTAAGTCGCCTTTGAACACTTCTTTTGGTGTTTCGCCCATGGCATCGGTGGCGGACATGGTCATGGTGCCAGTGATGGCCTGATTGGTTTCGGTGAACTGTTTTTCAAATTCTGCCAAACGGCCCATGATTTCAAAGGTGGCGTCTTCCGGCACCAGGGCTTCTTTGTCAATCAAGATGGCCGTGGTTGTGTTGGCGTCCCAGCCAACGGTGCAGCCCAATGCTTGTGCGGCAAAGCGGACCGGTACATAGGTGCGGTCCTGTTTCACAAAGGAAGCGGCATCGGTCGTTTCTGTTCTGGTGCCGGAAGCGTCTGTGATGGTGATGTTGGGATCGCCGATGGTGAAGGTCACCGTGGTGTCGCCTTTGGTGGCAGAGACGGTCTGGCTGTCGGCTACATAAGCAATTTCCGAGGCGCCAAGGCCTTCAAAAACAGCCCGGAATGGTACAAAAACACGATTGTTTTCAATGACGGGCTCAGCATCAGTAAAATCCAGCATATCCCCGTTGATTTGGACTCCCAGAGTGGGAACGGGAAGTTCAATTTCTTCTGCCGCATCGCTGTCTTCAGCAACCGGTGTGGCCACAACATCACCAACGGTGACATCCGGTGTGGCTTCAGCAAATGCAGTGGCGGGAGACAGTGCAAGCAAGCCTGCCATCGCAACGCCCAATAAACGGATGAAACGTTTCATTCTCATTACCTCCTTAAACATGAATATAGATTCTCTTTTATTGTAACAGATTGCAGGGGCTTGAAAAGAGAAAAAAATAGAATGTAATAAAAATGTAAGAAAATTCCTTATGCTTTTGTGCTTTTTTTGACAAAAACAGATTGAAAGGGGCTCCAAATTAGGATATAATGATGTATACAGTATATAAAAAACAGATGGAGGTGGACCAGTTGGAAACGGTGAAGGTGAAAAGCAGAGCAAAGATCAATTTGACGCTGGATGCCCTTTACCGGCGGGCAGACGGATATCATGAACTGGAGATGGTGATGCAGTCGCTGAAACTATATGACAGCATTGCTGTAAAAAAAACGGCCCAGGCCGGCATTGTGCTGCAAACAAATCTTTCTTTTTTGCCCACCGATGAACGGAATTTGGCCCACCGGGCGGCAAAACTGATGCTGGAAACATTTTCCCTGGCAGGCGGGGTGCAGATTTGTCTGACTAAGCGGATTCCGGTGGCTGCAGGGCTTGCTGGCGGCAGCGGCAATGCGGCAGCCGTTTTAGCGGCCATGAATCAGCTGTATGACCTGCGCCTTTCGCTGAAGGAATTGATGGAGCTGGGATTGCAGCTGGGCTCCGATGTGCCCTACTGCCTGCTGGGCACAACGGCTTTGGCCAAGGGCCGCGGCGAGGTGCTGGAAACGCTGCCGGACTGTCCGCATTTTTATGTGGTGCTGGCCAAACCTGATTTTGGTATTTCTACAGGGGCTGTCTTTCGGGCGCTGCAGGCGGAAAAAATTGGCTGCCATCCGGATACGGCAGGAATGCTGCGGGCCATTGCGGCGTCAGACCGGGCTGGCATTTGTGCAAGGCTTGAAAATGTGTTGGAGCCGGTGACATTTCAAATGCAGCCGCAGGTGGCAAAGATCAAGGACTTTTTCCTCTCCCAAGGCGCCAAGGGCGCTTTGATGAGCGGCAGCGGCCCGACGGTATTTGCATTGTATGAGGAAGAGGAAGCGGCGCAGCAAGCGGCCCAACAGGTGAAAAACGCCTTCCGCATCGAAACGGTAGTGGTGACAGAAACAGTGGATAAAGGAGAGCAAGGGTATGGATTATCGTTTTAATGTGAATGTCAATGAATATTTGCCACTGCGGGAAGTGGTGTTCAATAATTTGCGGGATGCCATTTTAAATGGACAGCTGCATCCGGGAGAACGGCTGCTGGAAAACCAGCTGGCAGAAAAGCTGGGCGTCAGCCGCACGCCGGTGCGGGAAGCACTGCGGATGCTGGAACAGGAAAATTTGGTAGCGCTGGTGCCGAGAAAAGGAGCGCAGGTGCTGGATTTGAGCGCCGACGATATTCGCAGCGTCCTGGAAATCCGCCAAGCACTGGAGGTGGTGGCCATCCGCCATGCCTGTCAAGACGGCATGAGCGAGGAGGACATTGCGCTGTTAAAAGAATTAAACGGCCGCTTTGAGCGGGCCTTTGAGGAAAAAAATTATGAAGATGTGGCCCAGTCTGACGAACTGTTCCACGATGTCATTTTCCGCGCGGCCAATAACCGCCGGCTGGAACTGATTGTCAGCAACATGCGCGCCCAGGTCTATCGGTATCGCATGGCCTATTTAAAAGTCTTTGAAACGAGAACGGCTGTGGTAAACCATCACCAAAACATTGTGCGGGCCATTGAAACCCATGATGAGGCGCTGGGCGTAAAAACCATGACCGACCACATTGCCCATCAAACCCAGGTGATTTTAGATTCCTTGAAATAAGGAAAAGGAGGTGGGACCTTGCGCAGAAAAAAAGGAACCAATTCCTCCCAGCGCCTGGGCAGGCAAGAAGAGAAAAAACCGATGGTTTTTTCTGCCAGGACAGGGGGAAAACAGCAGAAAACAACGGAGCAAAACCAACCGGAAGCACCCTTAGAAAAACGCCGCCAGGTGCGGGCGGCAAAACAAAAGCGGAAAAAACAACAGATGAAAATTGCCTTTGCGGTGGCGGCCGTTTGCGTGGTGTTTGTGCTTTTAACGGCGCTGTTTGGCAAAAACGGCCAGCAGGTTTATGTGGGCGATCAGGCGGCAGTGGTGATGAAAAAATCGTCTGTGACGGCGGAGGATTTCACCAAGTCGGTGGAAGCCCAGCTGGCAGGCAAACTGGGAACGGCAGTGCAGGTCAATGAAACGATCCGCTTTGAGCCGGTGCGCGCTGCAAAAAAAGACTTGGTGACGACGGAGTATGCCTTAAGCCGGGTTTGTGAATTGGTGACGTATCAGGTGCAGGCGGCTGTGATTACTGTCGACGGCGCCCAGGTGCAGGCCCTGGCCACCGAGGCCGAGGCCCAAAGCGTGCTGGATAGCATCATCAGCGAATATGTGCCGGAAGGAACGGAAATTGCAGAAAAAGGGTTTGTGGAAAAGGTGGAAGTGGTGCAGCAGTTTGTCGACAGCAGCGAAATTGTTTCCACCGAAGAAGCCTATGCCACGCTGACGGCCGGTACCCCGGCCACCCAGACATATACTGTCACCAGCGGCGATACGCTTTCTAAAATTGCCGATAAAAATAAAGTGACCGTGGAAGAAATTTTGGAAGCAAACCCCACCATCACCATTACCACCACGTTAAACATCGGCGATAAGCTGAACTTGAATGTGACGGTGCCGTTTTTGTCGGTGAAAACGGCAGAAAACGTGGTCTATACGGAAGTGCAGCAAAAGGAAGTGGAGTATCGGGAAGATGCCTCCAAGCCTTCCGGCTATCGCAAAGTGATGCAGCAGGGCAAAGACGGGCAAAAAGAAGTGACCAGCCAAATCATCCGCATCAACGGCTTTGAAACGGAGCAAAAAGTGATTTCCGAAAAAACCACGGTGGAGCCGGTGACGGAAATCATTGTGGTTGGCACCAAGTGAGAGGATGAGAGGGATGAATCGAAAGATATTAGTGGTGGATGATGAACGCAATATTGTGGAAATCATCAAGTTTAATTTGAAAAAAGAAGGGTACGACGTGGTGACGGCTGCCGACGGCAAAGAAGGCATGGAAAAAGCTTTTTTGGAACAGCCGGACCTGATTTTACTGGACATCATGATGCCGGTGATGGACGGATATGAAGCTTGCAAAAAAATCCGGGAAAAACTGGATACCCCCATCATTATGCTGACGGCCCGGGCCGAAGAAGTGGATAAGGTGCTGGGGCTGGAGCTGGGGGCAGACGATTATGTGACCAAACCCTTTGGGGTGCGGGAGCTGATGGCCCGGGTGAAAGCCAATTTGCGCCGCAAAGCGCCGGCAGCAGATGAGGCTGCGCCAAAGGGAAATGTGATGGTGTTTGGCGACGGGCTGGAAGTGGATTTGGATTTATACGAAGTGAAAAAACAGGGAAAGGCCATCGAGCTGACGCTGAGGGAATTTGAACTGCTGAAATTTCTCTGTTCCCAGAAAACCCAGGTGTTCAGCCGGGAAGTGCTGCTGGAAAAAGTATGGGGCTATGAATATTTTGGCGATGTGCGCACGGTGGATGTGACAGTGCGGCGGCTGCGGGAAAAAATTGAAACCGATCCCGGTAAACCTCAGTACATCTTGACCAAGCGCGGCGTTGGGTATTATTTTGGCGGCTGAGGGTGAATGAGATGAAAACCATCAAATGGAAACTCATTATGATGTATCTGGGGCTGGTGTTTATGGTGATGATTGTCAGCGGCAGCTTTATTTTGCTGCGGCTGCAAACCATTGAAATGGACAAGGCCAAAAGTCAGCTGGAGGTGTATGCCCAAAAGGTGAGCGAGCAGGTGGTGCTCTTATACGAAGAAGACAGTTTCCAATCAGGGCTGATTCAGTTTGCCAAAAGCGGCAGCACCACAAGCCAAATCCAAGGCAGCATCCTGGACCGGACCGGCACCACCTTGGCCACAACCACCACCAGCAAACCGCCTTACCCCCAGTATAAAAATTCGGTCATCATCGGGGCCATGAGCGGTACACCCACCTTTTCCAAAAATAAAATTGTCGACAGCAGCGGCAGTGTTTTTCTGGGCTATGGCTACCCCGTTACCCTCAACAATGAAACCACCTATGTGGTCTATGCCCAGATGGATGCCACCAGCATTTTTGACAGCATCGGCCAGACAAGAAGCACCATCTTCGTCAGCGTGGGCATTGCGCTGATCATTTCTGCCATCATGGGCTATATTTTTGCTAAAACCCTCACAAGCCCCATTGTGGCCCTGACAGGAAAGGCCAAGGAACTGGCCCAGGGGAAGTTAAATCAAAGCGTGCGGGTCTATTCCCATGATGAAATTGGGCAGCTGTCCGATAGTTTTAACTATATGGCAAGGGAACTGAGCCGCACTGTCAGCGATATTACAAAAGAAAAAAGCAAGTTTGAAATCATTCTTCATAACATGACCGACGGCGTCATCTCCTTTGACCTGGATGGCAAAGTGATGCATTATAACAGCGCCAGTTTGAAAATGCTGGACACCGATGCCGCCGATTTTACGTTCAAAGAATTTTTGGAACGATATGGCATTGGCATTGGGCTTTATGTAGAGCTGATGGAAACGCCGCTGACGAAAAAAGTGAATTTCTGGGTGGGCAAAAAATATATTACTGCCGCCTTTTCCCCTTATTCCGGCGAAGGCGGCATCGACGGCATGGTGGTGGTGTTACAGGATAACACAGAAACGAAAAAACTGGACGATATGCGCAAGGAATTTGTGGCCAATGTCTCCCATGAGCTGCGCACACCGCTAACCACCGTCAAAAGCTATACGGAAACACTGCTGGACGGCGCCATGGAAGACAAAGAAATTGCCACGGAATTTTTGCAGATTGTCAACCACGAAGCCGACCGGATGAGCTTTTTGGTGCGGGATTTGCTTCAGCTTTCCCGTTTTGATAACAAGCAGATCGAACTGAATGTATCAGAAATTGAGTTGAACAGCTTTGTGGAAGAAAATATCCGCCAAAGCAGGATCCATGCAGAAAACAAAAAGCAGACGCTTTCCTTTACGCCGTATCCAAAACCATTGGTGATTCGGGCTGATAAAGACCGCATCACCCAGGTAATGAATAATGTTTTAACCAACGCCATTAAGTATAGCGGCGAAGGGGCCTCCATCACCGTCTGGCTGGAAGAAGCCGAAGGGTTTGACAAAATCTATGTCAAAGATACGGGCATGGGCATCGCAAAAGAAGACATCGGCCGTATTTTCGAGCGGTTTTACCGGGTGGATAAAGCCAGAAGCCGGGCCATGGGCGGCACGGGGCTGGGGCTTGCCATTGCCAAGGAAATCATGGAAATCCACGGCGGGCGTATCCAAGCCGAAAGCCAGCTGGGCCAAGGCACCACCATGATCCTTTCTTTTCCGGTGCGCAAAAAAAAGGAGAAAGTGTAATGCAAGTGTAAGGGCAATGTAACCAAATTGTAACAATTATGCAGTATAATCTTTCCATAGGATAGGAAATCTGGATGGAAAGGAGGGCTGCGTAAATGAAAAAAAGCAGAAAGGGTATCGTTTGTTTGTTGATTGGTTTGATGCTGCTTTGCCTGTCGGTGCCGGCATATGCCGCTGAGGGTGATGGCGCAGCATCGTTTCTGACCGTTTCCGGTGATTTAGATTTTAAAGAGGAAAAAGTGTCCACCTTTGATGCCGAAAAAACCATTTCTGGCACGGCGCCGGAAGGCACTCAAGTGACCATTACCGTTTATACCTCCGGCTTTTTAGGCCGGCTGAAAGAACGGGATTGTTATGAAGTGACAGTGGGGCGAGCCGGGTTATTCAGCCAAGTCATCTCCCTTTATGTGGGAGAAAATGTGGTGGCGCTGGATGCCGACTATGGCAAAGAATCGGTGGAAGAGACGCTGACTGTGAATCGGAAAAAGCAAGAAATCAAACGGGAGCTGGAGACAATGATCTGCATCCCCGGCGGTTATTAATCCAATCAAAATAAATGAGAAATGGTGAACACAATGAGAACAGTGCGCTTTAGCAGATGGAAAAACCTGATGATCCTGGCTCTGATTGTGCTTGCTGTGATGCAAACGGGACAGTTATGGCTGGGAAATGATTCTGGCCATAACTTTTTTTATTCTTTGTTCGACCATAGTGTAACAAGCGCCAGCGGCTCCGGCCAGGAGAAGGCAGTCATCGATCCCAAGACCATCGTGGTGGGCTATGGCTCCAACGCCTTCCATTTGACTTATGGCAAAATCGGCGGCAGCCAAATCCAAAAGACGGCAGACGCTTTTGTGGCAGAAATGGCAACGGCGGCAGACTGGAACAGACTGGAAGGCGTGGGCA